>JACZRM010000295.1 GCA_022576105.1 Chloroflexota bacterium
TGCGCCGACATGCATCAAACGCACCCACAATCCATCCCGGGTCGATCGTTGCAGCCGGCGGGGGTCGGCTAGCATCCAGGGCAAAGGGTCGTCCACCGGACGTTTGAGGGCCTCAGTGGCAGTAATGCGGTCCACATCGAAGCAATAGCGCCACAACGCGGCATTGGCCTCTTTAGTCGCCGCCATCAACTCATTCACCACCAGAGTAGTCCCGCTGATACGGTACGTTACATAGCCGTCCAGTCTCCCGTCATCCTCATAGGCAGCGTAAAACAGACCTCCCGGACCGCCTTGCCGGTGCTCCGGCGCCTGGGAGTCTCGCTCCCAATGGTGCAGCGCCCTCTGGAACACGCCTGGGCGGTCCGCAGTGCTCCGGCGGAAGACCTCGGGCAACTCCTTTACGATGTCTAATGGGTCTACAAAAACGATTCGACCGTTACTCTCGTATGGACGGGCGTATCCGTTGTACTGGCGATCGATCAACCATCGTTCGTGCAGCGACCCAATACCATACCCGAACCGGCCGTAGATTACGCTTTCGGAGGCAAACAGCGCCGCCAACGGCTCGCCCCGCTGGTGGATATCTTCAAGCTGATGGTGCATCATCCTGCTCATCACCCCTTGCCGCCGATGGGTAGGCTGTACCGCGATGTTGGCCACTCCTGCCACCACCGCCGAAGCACCAGGTATCGACATTTCAAGCCGGTGGGAGTGAGCACCACCGACAATATTTCCCTGGTCGAACACCGCAATGGAACGGTCCAGATCGAAATGCGGCCGCAATACTTCTGGGTCATGGTCCAACCGGTTGCCATGAGCCCGCGCCTCAGCACGAAGCCACTGCACAAACTCGTCAGCGGTCACGGCCCTCATTTCCAGCATAGGGTTAACTCTCCCGGTCGATCAATCAAATCCATCAAATATGTTGGATTATAGGACAATCCCGGCGTCTCTACTTATTCACAAAGATACCTATTGAGAATTATTCTGCTAATGTTCCAGTTGAATTTGGCGACGCACAAAGGTGGCCCCCGGTTCTGACACCGGGGGCTTCTTGATAGCCATGCGTTTGTGGTACAGATGGATTTAATGCGCGGGAGAAGCTTCAACTAGACCGCAGGCTAGAAGTGGACCGGGGCCTACAGCGCCCACTCTGATGGAAACCGTATCGAAGGTGCCTATGTCGTTAGGGTTCGTGCCGACCAAGACTCCGGAGCCATTCGCATTAACTTTCCAGCTTCCAATAAGCATATTAGGTAACACTGGAGGGGGCTCACACGCATTCCCGCCAGGACCGGCGAACGTCCCTACACCATAGACGAGGGAGTGGTACCCAGCCGACGGGTCCATACCGGTTGCCCTTCCGGTCACCCTCACGCCACCACCACCCAGCTGCGTAAATTTTATCGTTCCAGTGATGCCTGAGCCATTTTCTTCGTGCAAGGTCGAAACATTCACCACGTTACCATGATTCGCAAGGAGAACTGTCGGGATCGCTAGCAGGGCCACCATTGCTAAAAGGATTACAAATAGTCGTATATTCGCCTACCTCCACATATTTGGGCCAACGTATCGGTATACACTAACTATTTCAAGGCCGCCCAAGCGTCAATTCGGTGCCTGTTTGGTCACCAGAAGAGAATTATTAGAGGGATGAGTAGTGCTTCGTTACCCAAACTCCCTAGAACCAGGAACATTCATGGGACCTACCTACCCGCCATCCTCAGCAATCGCTACCGTTCCTCTGTCGACACCTCATACTGGCGCCGCTCCAGGGGACAGACCAAGCAGCTAGCGGCCACCGTGCAGCCCTTGTCCTTGCTGCCCTCTTCCACGCGGCCCTTTTCAGTCTGTGGTAATCTAAAGCATGGATACCCTACCGAGAATACTCGCCTTGGCCCTCTCCGTCGCTCTGTTGCTGGCCCTTTCTGGCAAAAATTAGGGTATGTATTTACTGAACTGGACGGAGCAGCATTAATACTTGACAGGGCTACTCAATCCTTGCTGCGCTTGCTTCTATGGGCAGAAACCAGGTAATGTTCCGATTGAATATGGCGACGGTCAAACGTATTCCTAAGAATCGATACGTTCAAGTGAGAGGGTCAAAATGATTAGGCAATTGCGCATTTACACCATCAACAAAGGTAAGATGGACGAGTTTGTGAAGGGATGGCTGGCGGGTGTGTACCCTTTACACCTGGAGCATGGCTACAAGATCGAACGCGCCGGGGTCATTGAGGAGAGAAATGAGTTCGTCTGGGAAGTTTCCTATGACGGTCCAGAGGACTGGGACGCCAAACAGGCAGCCTACTACGGCTCGCCGGAGCGTGCCGCTTTGGACCCCGATCCAGCCCAGTTCATCGCCAAGGCCGAACGGTGGTTCGTGAATTCAGTCTTGCCCGGCCAGTAGCCGAACATTGGAGGCATGGCAAAGAAAAACCCCGGTCTCAATAACCGGGGTTTTGGTATCAATTTGTGTTGGCGAGAGTGCGAGGGAGTCGAACCCACCTACCCCGTTCGTCACGAGGCACAACGGATTTGAAGTCCGCAAGAGCCACCGGGCCCCATCCACTCCCCCGCTGTGTAGCTACACTGTAGCCTAGCTGGCCAGCACCGCGTCGATCCTCTTCTTCAGAGCGCCCTTGGGCAGCGCGCCAACCACCTGGTCCACCGGCTTCCCGTCCTT
>JACZRM010000040.1 GCA_022576105.1 Chloroflexota bacterium
CTGGGTGCCGTCGATGGAAGAGTTGGCCCTGTGGAGCACCAGTCAAAACCCTCACATTTGCCGGTTTCTAGCCTGCCTGGTCACGGGGCTTTCTGAGAACAAGGTGCGGGTCATCGCCCCGGAGGTTGGCGGCGGCTTTGGCAGCAAGACTCCGATGTACGCCGACGAAATGATCGCCACCTTCTGCTCCATGAAGCTGGGCCGCCCGGTGAAATGGACCGAGACTCGCTCTGAGAATTATCAGGCCACCATCCACGGACGAGACCACGTGGCCTACGTGGAAATGGCCGCCACCCGGGAAGGCCGGATCACGGCGCTTCGTGCCGTGGTTTATGCTGGCATGGGCGCTTATCTCTCTACCGCCTCCACCGGCATTCCGACCATCTTGCACGGGCTGATGTACTCCGGACCCTATGACATCCCCCACATCAAAGCCGACATCTACGGAGTATTCACCACCACCACCCCGGTGGACCTGTACCGGGGCGCGGGCAGGCCGGAAGCCACGTTTTTGTTGGAGCGTCTGGTAGACCTGTTGGCGGTGGAAGTGGGTAAGGACCCGGTGGAAGTGCGCCGGATGAACCTGATTCCCAAGTTCGACAATGGCCACGACGTGGTAGTCGGACTGACCTACGACAGCGGCGATTATGAGACCAGCATGGATGTGGCGCTAGACCAGGTCAATTACCAACAGCTACGTGAAGAGCAGGCCAAGCTGCGGGAGAATGGCACCTACACCGGCATTGGCGTAACCACCTACTGCGAAATCTGTGGCCTTGGACCCTCCCAGGTGGCCGGAGCCATCGGGTTTGGCGGAGGATTGTGGGAAAGCGCCACCATCAGAATCTCGCCCACCGGAAAGGTGGCCGTGGCCATTGGCGCAAATCCCCACGGTCAGGGAGAAAACACCACCTTCGCCCAGATTCTGGCCGACGAACTGGGTGTGTCAATGGACGACATAAACGTCATCTACGGCGATACCGACAATACGCCTATGGGCTGGGGCACCTTCGGGAGCCGCACCACCCCGGTGGCCGGCACCGCCGTGTTCCTCAGCGCCCGGAAAATAATCGAAAAGGCCAAGATCATCGCGGCCCACTTGCTGGAGGCGGCCGAGGCGGACATCGAGTTCGCCGATGGGAAATTCTCGGTGCGGGGTTCTCCCGACCAGAGCAAGACCTTCCAGGATGTGGCCTTGATGGCAAACCTGGCCTGGAACATGCCTGAGGGAGTTGAACCCGGACTGGAGGCCACCACCTACTTCGACCCGCCGAACTTTACCTTCCCCTTTGGCACCCATATCGCGGTGGTGCAGGTGGACCCGGACAATGGAAACATAGTTTTGCAGCGGTACCTGGCAACCGACGACTGCGGCCCCCAGATCAACCCCATGATTGTGGCGGGGCAGATACACGGCGGGGTGGTGCAGGGAGCCGGGCAGGCGTTGTGGGAAGGAGCGGTATACGACGAGAACGGGCAACTGCTCACCGGTTCAATGCTGGACTACGCGTTGCCCAGGGCCCACATGGTGCCGGACATCGAGACATTCTCCACGGTTACACCTTCTCCCACCAACCCGCTAGGGGTGAAAGGAATCGGCGAAACCGGGACCATCGCGTCGACGATCACCATCTACAACGCGGTTATCGATGCGCTCAGGCCGCTGGGCGTAACCAAATTGGAAATGCCCCTCACCCCGGAACGGGTATGGCGGGCCATTCACCAACAGGAGTAGGGGGTAAGCCATGTATGCAGCCGAGTTTGACTATTACAAAGCCAGCTCAGTGGCCGAGGCCATTCAGCTGCTCAACTCGCATCCAGAAGCCAAGCTACTGGCCGGAGGACATAGCCTGATTCCCTTGATGAAGCTGCGCCTGGCCCGGCCACCGGCCGTCATCGACATTGGTGGTGTAGCCGCGTTGAAAGGCATCAGCGTCAATAACAACACTATTCGCATCGGAGCGCTGACGACTCATGGAGAGATCGCTTCCTCCCATGATCTCCGCCACGCTAACCCGCTGATGTCAGAAGCCGCCGGAGGAATTGGCGACGCTCAGGTCAGAAACCGAGGCACCATTGGCGGTAATATCGCCCACGCCGATCCGGCCTCCGACTGGGGCACGGTGCTAACCGCGCTGGAAGCCACCATTGAAGTCCAGGGTCCCAATGGGACGCGCAATATAGCCGTTGAAGACTTCTTCGTGGGCGCGTTTACCACCGCTCTGGACGAAAACGAAGTGATAACGTCAATTCAGGTCCCGGTGCTCTCCCGCCATGATCACAACGGCGGCCAAGGCCACGAACACGAGCATGGTCACGACCATGGGCACGATCACGAAAGTGGAATTGCCAACGTTCACGGAGACCTGGGTGAGTACGCCAAGATGGCGCATCCGGCATCTTTCTACCCAGTGGTAGGCGGAGCCGTGGTGGTTACCGTGGAGGATTCCAGATGCACCGCCGCCCGTATCGCCGTTGGGGGCCTGGTGCCCTCGCCGGTGCGGGCGCGCTCGGTGGAACAGGCATTGGTTGGGAAGGAGCTTTCAATGGCCAACATCTCCGATGCGGTGGACCTCCTTCCCGATGATCTGGGCAGCGACATAATCGGAGATATTTTCGCCTCGGCCGACTTCCGAAGTAAGGTGGCCCCGGTGGAGGTAAAGCACGCTCTGTACCACGCCATCGGAATGGGCCATCACTAGAACTGAGGATTTGCTACGCGCCAGATTATGAGGCCAGGGGCTAAACCCGACGGCGGCGGCCTCAAGCGCTAGAACCTAGAGCCCCTAACAAAATAAATATTCATGTCATCCTGAGGAGCGTAGCGACGAAGAATCTAAAGTCTTCCGGCACAATACATTTTAAGGGGACAGTAAGCTTATCATAGTTAATGGAGTTAGAATTCTCGGGCAGGAAATATAACTATATAGGTTCTAATTCCAACGTGTTTAGACCCTTCTCGGAGTTTATCCTGAGCCACTTCGACAAGCTCAGGACAGGCTGGGCCGAAGGGCTCAGGGAGACAAGCCGGCTATTTTGTTAGTGAATTTTAGTCTGAAGCCAACGCCATGAAGTATCAGACTAAAGATGCACTCGGCGTTGGCCTACTTTCACCGGAGGCCGGGTTGGCTGCTCAGGCCCTGGCTATCCACGCACGTTGGAGAGTCCCAATTTGACCACTACCACCACGCTTCCCACAACCATCGAAGAGGTGCAGGCTTTACTGCGCCAGCAGCAATACATTGCGGACCGGGGACTGGCCGTGGCTATCTTCCTGGCCCTCAAGTTGCAGCGGCCCCTTTTCGTAGAAGGAGAAGCCGGCGTCGGCAAGACCGAAATTGCCCGGGCGCTGGCCAGCGGCCTGGACACCGAACTGATCCGGCTGCAGTGCTATGAAGGTCTGGACATCAACCACTCGATCTACGAATGGAACCACGCTCGGCAGATGTTGGAAATCCGCCTGATGGAAGCCGGGGGAGCCATCGACCGCCAGGCGGTCACCGACGACCTGTTCAGCGAGCGTTTTTTGATCAAGCGTCCGTTGCTGCAAGCTATTGACGGGAGTAGGACGCAATCTCCGGTGTTGCTGATCGACGAGTTGGACCGGGCCGATGAAGAATTCGAGGGATTCTTGCTGGAGTTGCTGGCCGATTTCCAGATAACCATACCCGAGTTGGGCACCTATCGTGCGACCCATCCACCCATCGTAATTATCACGTCCAACCGGACCAGGGAAATTCACGACGCCTTGAAGCGACGCTGCCTGTACTACTGGGTCGACTACCCCGACTACCAGAAGGAACTGCAGATAGTCAGCACCAAGCTGCCGGATGCCCCCCGCCAACTGGCCCAGCAAGTTACGGGATTTATTCAGGAGCTGCGGGAGACCGAGCTCTACAAGATTCCAGGGGTATCCGAGACTATTGACTGGACCTCGGCGTTGCTGGCCCTGAACCAGACCGAGCTGGACCCGGAGGTAATCGACGATACCCTGGGCATAATGCTCAAGTACCAGGACGATATTGAAATGGTAAGGGGAGAACCGGTCAAAGCCCTTTTGGAGCGGTCGCAAAACCAGGGTCCCCGCCGGGGTGGTCGTCGCGGCGGCGGCGGCGGAGCATAGAGGACAACAATTTTGACCACTTCCTCCCCAGGTCGCCAGACTCCAGCTTCCCAGACTCCAGCTTCACCAGACAGCGCGGATGCCGACGGCCATATTCTGCACAACTTGATGCTCTTCGGCGAAGTGCTGCGCCGTTTGGGGTTGGACTTTGGATCGGGAAACATGCTGGACTTGGTGCGGTCTACCCGGGACGTGCCAATCGGCCACAAGCAAGACTTTCAGCACGCCGCCCGATGCCTGCTGGTCCACCGCAAGCAAGACCAACCGCTGTTCGATGATGCGTTCAAGGTGTTCTGGAGACGGCCGGCCCACGGCATTAGCACTCGTGATTTACGCACCATGGGGGAGGAGCGGAGGTATCGTACCCCGAAGGTCGGGCCGGCGCCCAAGGATGCCCCAGAGGAGTCCGGTAACCCGGAGGCACAACCCGCGATAGACCTGACCCGGACCTATAGTGCTCAGGAAGTGTTGCGGGCCAAGGACTTCACCGAGTATTCCCCCTCCGAAATATCCCAGGCCAGGGCAATGCTGTCCCAGCTTTCCTGGACCCCGGGGAAGCGTCGCACTCGAAGACTTAGCGCCGGCGACGGGGCCGTGCTGGACCTGCGGCGAACCTTTAGAGACAGCCTGAAATACGGCGGCGAAACGCTGGAGCTGGCCCACCTTAGCGCCAGAGTTAAACCCCGCAACCTGGTCCTCCTCTGCGACGTAAGCGGCTCCATGGAGAAATATACCCGGATGCTGCTGCACTTTGTGCATGTAATTGCCGGGGAAATGGGCCGCGTAGAAGCTTTCTTGTTCGCCACCAGGCTCACCCGCATCACCCGGCACCTGCGCTACCGGAATGTTGACCAGGCGGTATCTGAAATCGCACAGGCGGTTCCCGACTGGTCTGGAGGCACTCGCATTGGGGAGACTCTAAAGACATTCAATTATCAGTGGGCGCGACGAGTGCTGAGCAGCGGTTCAGTGGTGCTGATTATTTCCGATGGCTGGGACCGGGGCGAACCCAAGCTGCTGTCGAAAGAAATTGCCCGGCTGCAGCGAAGCTGCCACCGGCTGATCTGGCTCAACCCCTTGCTGGGGGCTCCGGACTACCAGCCCCTAGCGCATGGTATGGAAGCTGCACTGCCTTACGTTGATGACTTCCTACCGGTCCATAACCTGAACAGCTTGGAATCACTGGCCCGACACCTCAGCAGACTCGATTCGCACCGCCCTGGTCGTAGTCAGGCCAGGACCAAGTCCCCAGAACCTGAACCGGAGGTGGAAAACCAACCCAAGCGGGAGATTAACCCGGCCTTGGCCTCGATTATCCGCCATCGCCCGCCCGAAACATAAACAGCCGCCTTCTGGCCTCATGCCAAGTCAATTCGCGGGGTTGACATAATGAGATATGGGGAAGCCCGCACCACGCTGCAAGAAGGGCGGCCGCTGGATCGAAAATTTAGCATGTAATGCTGCGGTGCTCGACTACAATTGACAATTTTGGCAACAAACTCTGCCATTCTCAGATACATTTGACAATCTACAGATACGTGTTAGTCTCATTGGAGCATATCGACTTCTTATCAAAGCCAGCCTATCGCGGGCTTTCGAATCCCTTACCTGTCCGCCGCGAATTGCAACATTAACCAGCCCCATTTAGGGCCGACGGGAAGTTATCAGGAGCTATTGGGCATGTTCGGTTACGGATTACGAAATCGCATAGATTTAGCGGATGTATTACCACTGAATCATACCCTGGCCTCGCTTGCATTCACGGTTTCTTCCCTTTGCGGCATAGCTAACCCTCCTTAGCTGCTTTCATCTCTCTCAGGAACTCCCTCAGTAGTGTTATCCAGTTCTTTTTAACCGGAGGAGGCTGCCTTGCAATCTCAAATGAATAGAAAATCTGAGTTGCTAGATTCAGAAGTCAAATATATATCCTCACTTTTCGGAGGATTTTGGGACTTAGACGTAAAAGACTTCTGTTATATGACCAACCCTTACTTTCCCCCCCCAGAATTGTTGAGCGACATGGGCGCCAGGCTCCAGGACCTGGTCAAGGCTTATCCGTCAACCAATTCGCACATCTCATCCCTCCTGGCTGAGCCATTGGGACTGACCCAACAGGAATTGGTGGTCGCCAACGGCGCCAGCGAGTTGATCAGCGTTGTCACCAGTCGATTCGTCAAAAACCTGGCAGTGCCGGTGCCTACTTTCAATGAATACATAAACCGTGCCGAGGCACTGGGCCGGAGCGTAAGCCCTTATATCACTTCGGGCGACTTTGAACTCAATCCGGATGCATTCATTCAGCATGTAAAGACCACCGGGGCCAATTCAGCCTTGTTCATCCAACCCAACAACCCAACCGGTACTTTTATCTCCAAGGAGAATATGAGGTACCTGCTGGAGTCGCTGCGCAACCTGGACCTGGTTTTAATCGACCAGTCCTTCATCGAGTTTGTGTACGCCGAGCCTGACCCATCGGCCTTGGACCTGATCTTTGAGTATCCCAACTTGATTGTCCTGAAAAGTCTCTCCAAGAACTATGGCATTCCGGGGCTACGGCTGGGCTATGCAGCGTCGGGTAATGAACAGAGGGTTGCCGAACTTCGTCAAGACCTTCCCATTTGGAATATCAACTCCTTGGCTCAGTTTTTCCTGGGCCAAATGCCTCACTACCAAAAACAATTCACCAAAAGCTGCGAAAAGGTCAGGGGGGCAACTCAGCGGTTGTATGAGGGACTCCAGAATGTCCCCTATCTATATGCCTACCCTACGCAAGGGAACTTCGTCTTGTGCCGCACACGGAGCGGGTGCGACTCCTCAGAGTTGGTTAGCCAGTTGTTCGATCGACACCGAGTCCTGGTTAACAATTGTGGCGAAAAAGAGGGTCTGGACCATAGTTACTTGCGCATAGCCTCACGTACCGATGAAGAAAACGCAGATTTGCTGAAAGCTCTGCACGGGATGGCAGGGTTGTGGGAACGGATATAGCACCGTCCCGTTCGGGAGGAGAGCCATGAAAGGAATCATATTGGCCGCCGGTATGGGTACCAGGCTAAGACCTCTGACTGATGTAACCCCAAAATGCCTGGTGCCGGTCAACGGAAAGCCGATGTTGGAGTACCAACTAGAGTGCTTGGCGCGGGCCGGGCTGCCCGAAAGCGTTCTCATCGTAGGCTACCGTGCGGATCAAATCATCAGCCGAATCGGCAACTATTATCAGGGCATGGCCATCTCCTATGTGAAAAACCCGCTGTTTCAGGAAACCAACAACCTTTACTCTCTTTGGTTGGCCCGAGATTATTTGGATGACGATATTATTCTGACCGAGGCGGACCTGATATATGAAGATGACCTGATTCGGGAGTTGGTCCAACACCCGGCGCAGTCGGTAGCGGTGGTAGACCGCTATCGCCCCCCGATGGATGGCACGGTAATCCTCGCGGAGAACAACATCGCCAACGCATTGGTCCTGAAGGTGAATCAGGGGCCTGGCTTCAGCTATAAATCAGCCCTCAAGACGGTGAATATTTACAAGCTGTCCCGGTCCGCCATGAGGAATCTGGTGCTACCCGAGCTGTCCGCCTTCGTCGAGGCTGGGCGTATCGATCAATATTACGAAGCGATTTTTGGCGATCTGCTCGCTCAAAAACGCCTCCGAATGTCGGTTCTCGGCGCAGCCGGCTTCAAATGGGCTGAGGTGGACACCAGAGAGGATTTGTCGGCTGCTGAAGAACTGTTTGGTCGCCAGGCCAGGGTAGCCGGCCTCCCAGCGCTCAGTCGATAGAGTTCTAGTCAGGGCGGGTAGGACCGGCGTGAGGAAGGGCAGCCTTGCGCTATGAACGGGGGTAAATCGCTCAAACCAGAGGATGGTATTGCTTGGTGGATCGTTCTAAGGCTTGGTCTCAGCCCAGCGCGCTGGAATTCTACTCAAAACATCGGCACGAGGCGTCAGACTTATATCCTTCGGAGCAGGTGTTCTTACCGCGAGTGCTGTTTCCCGGGGCCAAGGTCTTGGATATTGGATGCGCCTCCGGCGGGTTTTTCAACATCATGCGGTCAATGGAACCCACCATTGAATACGTTGGCATGGACATCGTAGAGCCAGCTTTAGAGTTGGCCCGCAACCGGTATCCCGAAGCACGATTTATGTTGGCTGACGGGTTCGAAATCCCTTTTGACGACGGTACCTTCGATTTAGTGCATTGCACCAGCGTGTTGAACAATGAGCCGCGCTACCAGGAATTGTTGCCGGAAATGTACCGGGTCTCCAACCGTTTCGTCTTGACCGACATGCGTCTCTTGAAGGACCTGGCGACGACCGGGGATAGCGGACCCTTTTTCTACGACATTAAATTTGAGGGCGATTCCCAAGAGGCCACCGTACCCTACGTGGTGAACGATGCCGACGAAGTGGTTAACTATTTGCTGGGTCTTGAGCCCCGGCCCCAGGCGTTGCGGGCCACCGGCTACTTCCACACCGTGTCACCCATGGCTAGAATACCATTCTCAGAGGTCTGCATGGCCATCCTGCTGATTCAAAAAGGTAACTCCGCCACCGACAAGACCTTGTTGGATATCCAGGATTTACCCTTGGATTTTGCCATCGACCCAGCATTTACCTAACCCTTTTGGGTATTCTACTAAGATGTGGAACTGATGGTCCGCGGGTTCACATCTTAGCGTAGCCGCTGCATCAGAGGTAACAGGAAGAGATGAGCGCCGCCGATCAACGCATCGAGGAGAAATTAGGGGAGTCAAACCTACCTGGCGCGGAGGACCGCGGCGAAACCCCCTCGCCGATTATTCTATCTTTCCTGGTTGACCGGGCCAACTTCGTCACACTACTGGGGCTGAGCAGCGGCCTTCTCTCCATCTATTTTTCGCTGGTACAGAACTATCCCGTGGCAATGATTGCACTGCTCTGGGCAGTTCTGTTGGATTGGTACGATGGGCTGGTCGCCCGCCGGATGCCGGGCCGAAGCGATTCCCAAAGACAATTCGGCGGCCAATTGGATTCCCTAGTTGATCTGGTCGTCTCGGCAACCGGGCCGGCAATTCTGCTCTTAAGCGTCGGGCAATTCAGCCCTTGGTTTTTCCCAGGCGCGCTGGCGTTAGTAACGGCCGGGGTTCTTCGCCTTGCTTACTACGGTGTCTATGGGCTGGACAAGGATGGCACCCACGCCGGCCTCACCATCGACAACACACCGCTGGCGGTGGCGGCGGTGTTCTTGCTGCACACATTCATCAGCCCCAATGTATTTGCGGCAGTTCTTTACGCTACCATATTGGTCATGTCGTTCCTGCACGTCGCGCCTTTCCGCATGGGCAAACTGGGTGGTCGTTGGTATTATGTCATCACCGGGTATGTCTTGATCCTGACCGCAGTTTACGCGTTCATCCTTTGGACGAATTAGCGCCGGGAATATCATCCCATCTATATTGCCTCCGGGCGGCTTTGCGTCATAAGCGCCAATTGCGGGCTGTGATTGAGGGCAAGAGCTTGATTTTGATGTTTCCCTGCGCCCTTCGGCCTTGCGCAGGATGAACTCCGCGAAGGGTCTAAAATCGAGTAAACCAGATTCTTCGCTGGCTCAAAATGACTTTTGGGGCAAGGCCTCCCTGGCCGATCATTTCCGCCTCCCCGATGTCTTTCTATTTTGCCAGTTGCAGCAAGAAGAAATGATTTTGCAGTCGGGGCCAGGGCACGTTCATTCTGGACAGCACCTTTGGCAATGCCCAGAAGCTGATTGGCGTAATCCCTCTTAGCGCCCACCAGGTGAGGTAGCCCAGCAAAGGCGAATCCTTGGGCAGAAAGGCTAGTCCCCTGCGGCGGAGATCAACTATTCCCTCCGCAATCACCATGTCGTTGTAGCCAGGATTTGGCCGGACCTCCAGGCAAGGGATTCCCGCCTCTTGAAATAAATCATGGTACAAGTCGACACTCCGGTAGACCGCCTGGTACTCTCCCTTGGCCAGCAACAGCCCGGTCCGCACCGTTGATTCCCGGAGAATGATCGATCCCCCGCAGCCAAGGCGCTCTTTCAACGAGTGCAGGAGAGCTAACGAGTCCGAGTCATTGAGATACATGAATAGGCCGCCCACAAAGATCAAGTCGAAGGGGCCCTCCGGTAGGTCTTTCCGGCCGTCGCCGCTCAGGATTTGAGCATTGGCAATATGAGCCACTCGATCGCGGGCGGCCTCGACCATTAGCTGGCTTCGCTCAATTCCAATGACTCTATCGTAACGATTTGCAAAAATCTCAACCCAAGCTCCAGCGCCACAGCCAACATCAAGCACTCTACCCGAGGTATCCACCCCCTCCAGCCATTCGCCGATTGTGTGTTGTTCCTTGGCCAGCCGATGGGCCCCTCCCT
>JACZRM010000296.1 GCA_022576105.1 Chloroflexota bacterium
TTGTCATAATGACTCCAGTCTTCAGTCGGGATACTGGGCAGTATATCATCACCAAATCAAGGTGCATGAATAGCCCCATTCAAAGCCAGTTGTAATGATGCTACTTGAGTGTTACCATCGCCCCTACCTGATCCTGAGTAACCGAAATTCCGGCGCGCCTTCACCCCAAGGTCTAAAGGTCTGGAGGCTGTCAAGCGGGATCAACCTGGTATGAAGTCTGGAGGATAGCTATGGTTACCAGTCTGGGACACGTAGGCCTTATCTGCGATGACTTTCTGAAAATGCGGGATTTTTACACTCGGGTGATCGGACTCACCATCACCGATGAAAGCCCGGAGCGGGGCAGTTGCTTCCTGAGCGCCGACCCGGAAAACGAGCATCACGAATTGGCGCTGGGCCAAGCCCGGGGGCCTGATGACCCGGCCGGAGCCAGACCCAAGACAACCGGCGTGGGCCAGGTGTCTTTCATCGTCAAAAGCATGGACGCGCTGAAGGAACTGTACCAGCGGGTTTTGGCGGAGGGCATGCGCATCGACAACGTGGTAACCCACGGTATTTCCTGCAGCGTATATTTCTTTGACCCGGAAGATAACCGCATCGAGCTTTACTACAAGACCGGATACATCGTAAAGCAGGGCTTCAGCCGCCCCATCGACTTGGCCAACCAGACCAACGAAGAAATTTTGGCCTTCGCCAAGTCCTTTGAAGCCACTGAAGGACCTTTCCAGGGCGCCAAGCTGCCGGTGGGACAAGCCTAGCTGGAAAGCGGCAACGCGCAAGAATTCCTGCGCCGTCTGGAAATGTATCCCGGCTGGTTGGTCATGTTTTGACAACTACCACTAGGCGGGACATCGTCGCCACGTCGACTCCAGTTTTTCACGCAATTTAATTGGGTAGTGTGTTAGTTTATTTTTCGTCATTCCGGCGCAAGCCGGAAACCATTAGAGCGTCTCAACAGCGATTGTTTCTGGACACCGGCCTTCACCGGTGTGACAAAGCCCCGTTCTTGGACGCCAAGCTAATACACTATCATTCGATGAGGTGATTAAGTGCCCTATGCCAATGTCAACGGGGTAAACCTGTACTATGAGGACTACGGCAGCGGCCCAACGGTAATATTGACTCCCGGCGGTCGGGTCGACCACAACGGGTTGCGGCCTATTGCAGCGCTGCTGTCGCCACACTGCCGGGTGATCCTGCACGACCGCCGCAACTGCGGCAAATCCGACGTGGTCATTGGAGGCGAGCTTTCGGAGCAGCACATCTGGGCCGAGGAGATGGCCGCCCTGCTGGAGCAACTGGATGCAACACCGGCCTACGCCGCCGGCGGGTCGGCCGGATCCCGCACCTCACTTACCTTGGCCTACCGGCATCCAGAAGCGGTTAAGGGGGTGTTCATCTGGGAGGTCAGCGGCGGCCCGCGCAGCGCCGAGCTTATGTCGCCCGGCTACTACGGCCAATATATTGATGCCGCCGAGCAGGGCGGAATGGCCGCGGTGGCCGCGACCGAATTTTTCGAGCAGCGGATTCGGGATAACGCCGACAATCGAGATCGCATTCTATCAATGGACCCGGCGGATTTTTGTGCGACGATGCGGCGCTGGCGGGCCGATTTTTCCAAACCAAATCCGGTGGGCGACCTGACCGAGGAAGCGCTGAAAAGCATCTCGTGTCCGGTTCTGGCATTTGAGGGGAACACTCCCGACGACGTACACCACAAATCCGCAGCAGAGAACGTCGGTCGTCTGGCGCCTAACGCTGAGTTGCGGCCTTCCGCTTGGAGTCATGCGGAATGGGACGTGATCGGCCAGCACGACCATACCTTCCCCGGAATTGCCGCCACCAACCGCTATTCCATGAAGGCCACTTTTTACGCGACCCAATTGCTGGAGTTCATCACCAAGGTCGAGTCTATGCAGCCTTCCATAGTGGCCTGACATACAGTGGCCTGACATACAGTGGCCTGATATACCAATTACGCTTCCCCGGTGATTCATCTTCGGTTGGGGCCGGTTGAAGCGAAAAATATTTTCGGAGGACAATTATGGGAACCTACCGGCTATACAGCGGCAGCGACGGCCAGTCTCACATCGAGGAAATCGACCTGGCGAAGACCCCAGACTGGACCAACGCCCAGGACACCACCAACATCAAATTCAGCGAGGCTGCGGTGGGAAGATCCTCTGACTGGCATACAGCGCCTCGCCGGCAGTATGTGATCATTCTTTCCGGGCAGTTGGAAATTGGCTTGGGCGATGGCTCCAAGCAGGTATTCGGAGCGGGAGATGCCCGATTGGTCGAGGACACCACCGGCCAGGGTCACACCACAGCAACCCACGGCAGCATACCCTGCGTCACGTGCACGGTCCCGCTGGCCAACCAATAAACTGAACAGGCGCCCGTCCAGCCGCTCCTGATGGACAGTCCTTCCAGGAGCGGCTGGACGATCAACATCACCTGCTAATCGAAGAAGGTGTACCCATGCTGGGTGAGAATCACCGTCGCCTCAATGCGCCACTTTTGGGCCACCGCCATTGGGTCGTCGGCAAATTGCACCGCCCGCAGATTACGCGGCAGATTATCACGAACCAGGGTTTCCGCTTCCTTGGCCCGGCTGTAAATTTCGCTGCCTTCGCCGTTTCGGTCTTGCTACTGCACCAGATAC
>JACZRM010000297.1 GCA_022576105.1 Chloroflexota bacterium
ACACTTCGATCCAGAGTTGGTAGAATAAATTCCTACTTATTGCATGTGCTAAGTAGGAATCAGGTAGTTCAATTTTCTATTGTCAGTTTCGTAATTATGATTAGTTTTGAGATGGTCATTTGGGTCGTTATGTCAACAAGAATTGACAGGATTGAAGATTTGTTGATTTCGCACGGGCAAGCCATGGTAGAGGGAAAAATAGAAAATTCGGAGCCCTTTTCTATCCCATCAATCGTGAAGACAGCAACCGAACTTCGTTGGATCGTCTTGGTGGTAGTAAGTGGAGCATTTGCAACACAGTATGTAACGCTTTTGTTAATCGTCCGGCGCGGGTTGCAAGGGCGAACACGTATAGAATCGCGATTGCGAAAATCTTCGGGCCTGGCGGTCCGGCCGATCGCAGAATAATGTGGCCAAAATCATGGGGTTTGTTGTCTCAAGAAATTTCTCGTTATGCCGCAGATAGGAGGTGTCTCATGCCAGTAGCCAAGTTGCCGGGAAACCTGGAAATGTACTACGAGGACGACAGCTACACCGATCCCTGGCGTTCCCCGGAATCAGTGGAAACGGTGATCTTGCACCACGGCAACGCCAAGAATTCCCGCCTCTGGTACGCCTGGGTCCCATTGCTGGCGCGCCAATACCGGGTAATTCGCGTGGACGCTCGCGGTTTTGGCAAGTCCACCGTGCCGCCCCAGGGCTACGACTGGTCGCTGAGCGGCTTCGGCACCGATTTGACCAACTTGATGGACCAATTGGATATCGAAAAGATGCATCTGATCGGCGAGACCATCGGCGGCACTATCGCCCTCCAGTTTGCCTATGACCATCCGGACCGGGTGCACACCATCACCGCCTGCACCTCGCCGTACAATTTTGTCGGCGTGGCCAGCTACCTGGAATACCACAAATTGGTGCAGGAAAAGGGCGTGGAAACCTGGGTGCGCCAGACCGCCGACCGCCGATTGGAACCGGGACATTCGGACCCAGCCCATCACGAGTGGTACGCCCAGCAAATGATCAACACCTCGGCGCAGGTGGTCACCGAGACACTGGCCTATCTATCAACGCAGGACTTGACGCCCATCTTGCCCAAAATAAATACACCGGCCCTGGTGCTGGTGGGGCAAAACAGCGCCATGAACACCGCCGACCGGGCGCAGAGCATGGCCCAATTACTGGCCAACGGAAGGCTGGTGGAGATACCCGGCGGCACCGGCTACATCCAACATTCCGACCCGGAAGGTTGTGTTGCCGCCTGGCGGGAGTTTGTGGGGACGTTGGGCCACTGATAAGAATGCTGTGGCAAGTCCTCTTCCCCTCAGGGAGCGGGGAGACCGACCCCGATACATCGGGGTAAGCCGGGGTGAGGGCATCTTCTCCCGCCTGGGGAAAGGATGCCCTTGACCATACATTCCCATCTGAAAAGACGATTCAGAAAAGCGACTTGGACTGGCCGCCGTCCACATTGATGCAAGCGCCGGTGATCAGGTCGGCCCGGTCCGAGGCCAAAAACGCCACCATCTCGCCAATCGGTTCCGGCCAACCGGAAGCGTCCCATCGGCAGGTTGCGGGCCACAAACTCGGCTACCACGTCCGGGGTCTCGGTCCGTTGGAAACGGTCCCAGGTACTGCCCGGGAAGTCGATAGACCCGGGCGCAACACAGTTCACCAAGACTCCGTGGGGCGCCATCTGCAACGCCAGGTGCTTGGAGAAGGCAATCAGCCCGGCCTTGCCCACCATGTAATCGATGGACCCACCGTGCTCCCGACCGTAGATCGACGAGATGTTAATGATCCGTCCCCACTGCTGCTGCTTCATGTGGGACAGCACCATCGCCGATAGGCGCACTGCACTCACCAGGTTCACTTCCAGCCCGGCCATGAACTGCTCCATGCTGGTTTCTTCGAAGTTGACTGAGCCGCGTCGTCCACCCACATTGTTGACCAGGATGTCGGGGTGGCCCATTTCAGAGACGGTCTCTTCGTAGAAATTGGCCGCTTCCGTTTCAATGGTCACGTCAGCGGCGGTGCTGCGGGCCTGATAGCCCTGAGCGATAAATTCGTCAACCCGGTCCCGCGCCCGCCGCCCGTCCCGCCCACAAATGGAAATGTGGCAGCCTTCTCTGGCCAGCACCGAGGCAATCTGGAGGCCCAAGCCGCGAGTGCCGCCGGTTATCATGGCTATCTTGCCTTCCAAGGACAGGTCCATATTCTCCTCCCGTGATCCAAGGATATATTCCGCTGGCGGGAGTGATTATATCGCTCTGCTGCGGCCCGCGCATCCTACGTCGGCGGGGCCATGTTATAATTAGCCCCGCGCCAGCCGGGGCCCTGGTTTTCCCCCCACCGGCGAATCTCTTCGGCCCTGGTTGCCCATCCCTGATACCTGCCTGGAGAAAAGCGAAATGATCAAGCGATTTTCAGTGCTCTACGTTGGACAAGTTGACTTTGAGAACGTAGGCGCCGATGGCACTCCCGCCGACGAGCGGCGGTACCCCAACGAAAAATTGATCGAGCCTTACCGAAACGCGGTGGAGCTGGCCAAGCATATGGACCAACTGGGCTACTACGCCCTTTGGACTGCCGAACACCACTTCCAGCGTGAGGGGTACGAAGTTTTCCCCAATTTGAACCTGCTGGGGGTGCACCTGGCCGGAGT
>JACZRM010000298.1 GCA_022576105.1 Chloroflexota bacterium
GGTGGAGGATTTTAGCGATCTGGAAGAGGCCTATCGGGAATTTAAGGCCGCTGGCGTGAATCTGGACCACAATACCGACCACGGCATGACCTCCAGCATTTACTTCTTTGACCCGGATGGCAACCGAATCGAGTATTTCTGCAACAACCAGGCCGATGCTAAGGATGGATTGGCCTTGATGGGAGCCACTGAGCGTACCAATAAGGAGCTGATACTGAACTAACCCCTCAGCGTTCCTTGAGTACCTGAAACGCCCCGACAACTTCGGGGCGTTTTCTTGCGTTTGTCTGCGCGTGCTGGAAGAATTTGCTAGTCGTCCTCAGGCTAGTCGGTGGCTGGCATCTGTGAATATGGCTGAATGCGTTTGCCGAGTGTGGCCTACGGGTGTTAGATTAACCTATGGTCAAATCACCCTACCCCATCATTGTGGGCATATCCGGCGCCAGCGGCGCGGTGCTGGCCCGGCGCACCATTGACGAATTGTTGCTGCGTCAAGTGCCGACCATCGCGGTTTGCTCCAACGGCGGCAAGTTGGTCTGGCAGGAAGAGTTGGGCATTTCCTTCAACGACACGCTGGCTGAATGGCGTGAGCATCCTCAGTTCACCGCCTATCCCATCAGCGATCTTCGGGCGCCCATCGCCAGCGGCACCTTTGTCACCGCCGGGATGGTGGTGGTGCCCTGTAGTATGAACAGTGTGGCGTCGGTGGCCCACGGACTCTCCAACAATCTGCTGCTGCGAGCCGCCGATGTTTGTTTGAAGGAGCAGCGCCGTTTGGTGCTGGTGCCGCGAGAAACCCCCTTGCACAGCGTTCATCTGGAGAACATGCTCAGCCTCTCCCGTATGGGAGTGACCATCCTGCCGCCGGAGCCGGCCTTTTATTTGCATCCGACCAGCGTCGATGACATTGTGCGATTCGTGGTGGGCCGGGTGTTGGTGGCGCTGGGGATTGAAGACCAACTGCCCGACGACCTCCAGTATCACGACAAAGCTGATTAATATTGAAGACCTCACTCAGTCCCGGCGCTGAAACGGACCCATTTTCGCCATGACCCAACTCCAGGGCGACGACAAACAGCGCTACGTAGCCGACCTGTTTGCCCGCATCTCCCGACGTTACGATCTGATGAACACCGTCATCACCGGCGGGATGCATCATCACTGGAAGCGCCAGACCGCCAAGTTGACCACCAATGGTTTGAGCGGAGTTGCCCTGGATGTCGCCACCGGCACCGGCGACCTGGCCTTGGCCCTGGCGCGACAACCCGGCATCCAGCACGCGGTTGGTGTTGACCTCTTGCCGGAGATGCTGTCCTTGGCTCGGGTCAAAGCCAGTCGGCAGCGCCGCAGCGTTTCGCTGGCTGCTGGAGACGCGATGTGCCTGCCCTTCGCCGACAACACCTTCGCCTGCGCCACCGCCGGTTTCAGCCTGCGCAACATGCCCGACTTGCCCCAGGCTTTGTCGGAGATGGTGCGAGTAGTGCGGCCTGGTGGTCGGGTCACTACGCTGGAGCTGACTCCAATGGACCAGGGCATCAAGTCGGCGTTCTTCCGTCTGTATTTCCACCGTCTAGTGCCTCTGCTGGGACAGCTAATCGCCGGCGACCGCACAGCCTACACCTACCTGCCCCAGTCGGTGGACTACTTTCTGCAGGCCGACCGGCTGTCGGACCTGTACCGGAGGGTTGGTCTGGCCGATGTGGGCTATATCCATCTGGCCCTGGGGACGGTTGCCATCCACTATGGGGTTAAACCTGCGTGAAACTCTAGGCCGGGCTAACCGGTCAGTGGTCAGCCCCCACCAAGGTATTTCGTTGCTGCCGAGTAAATTCGGGTTGGCAGCTGTTGCCAGAGCCGGCTAAGTTGCAGGCACGGTTTCCCTAGCTCTTGTTACCAGACAGGGAATGGGATACACTGAGGATTGTAAGTGGATTTCGGAACAAATCCACAGCTTCAGGTCTATTTTCCGTTGTGACGATAATGAGTTCCATCTTCGACAAATTACTTCCCGTCGTACTCCGTTACGAGGAAATCGAAAGATCCATGGGACAGCCCGAAATTGCCGTGGACTTTGAGCAGGTCCAGCGGTTGGCCAAGGAACGCGCCTCCCTGGAAGACTTGGTGGACATTGCCCACCGGCACGAGAAGCTAACCCTGAACCAAAAGGACTTGAAGGCCTTGATGGCGGAAGGCGGCGACGCTGAGTTGGTCCAGATGGCGCGGGAAGAATTGGAAACGGTGGCACAGGCCATTGTTGACCTGGCCCTGTCATTGCGCCTAGCCTTGCTGCCCAAAGACCCAAATGACGACCGGGATGTTATCGTAGAGGTGCGGTCGGGAGCCGGTGGCCAGGAGGCCAGCTTGTTCGCCGCCGACTTGTACCGTATGTATACCCGTTATGCCCAGCTTCGTCACTGGCAGGTTGAAGTGATGGATTCCAATCCTTCTGACCTGGGCGGGGTCAACAAGATAGTGTTTGAAATTCAGGGTAAGGGCGCCTTCAGCCGCCTGAAGCACGAGCGGGGCGTACACCGGGTTCAGCGGGTGCCCGACACTGAAGCCCAGGGCCGAATTCATACCTCCACCGCCACTGTAGCCGTGCTTCCTGAAGCCGACGAGGTCGAAGTAAAAATCAGCCCGGCCGACTTGCGTA
>JACZRM010000299.1 GCA_022576105.1 Chloroflexota bacterium
CCGAAATCCTCAAGAACCAGTACAGCGCCCTGGGCGCCGACCAGTACGCTCAAAATATCATTGAGCAGGGTTTGCCCCCAGGCTCTTACCCCATCACCCTAAATGGCGAACCGGTTGCCGTTACAATAGCGGCCCTACCCCCACCAGCCCCTCCCCCGCCTGCTGCTGACAACAGCCGGAGACTCCAGGCCAGCAAAGTCGTAACCCCGACCACAGCCGCAGCCAGTACGCTGACTACCTTCACCTACACCATTACGGTGACCAACGGGGACGATGAATCGGAAAATCTCAATAAGATCCATGACGAGCTGCCGGCTGGATTCAGTTACGTTGCCGGCTCCACCAGCGGCGTCACCACCGCCGACCCCAGCATCGTCGGCCAGCAGCTCACCTGGAGCCCGGGGTTACTCCTCAATCCGGGAACCTCCGTCACCCTGACCTTTGACGCCCAGGCCAGCCTAGCCCAGGGCAACTACTGCAACGAGGCCTGGGTTGAACCAGGAAAAACCAAGACCAGCAGCGGCCTGACGGCCAGGATCGAAGTCGGTAGCCCTGGAGACGACCTGTGCCCGGGCAAGGCCGTCAAGGTGACCAAGACGGTGGAGGTAGCTGCGGGGACCGTATTTCCTGGTAATCCGGTGACCTTTACCTATACCATCACCATTGAGAATACCGGAACAGAGGACTTAGACATGACCCAGGTCCGGGACCTCCTCCCGGTGGGGTTTACCTACGTACCGGGCACGACCTCAGGCGACATCACCGTGGCAAACCCTTCTACCACCATGCAACAGGGGAGGCAACGGCTGACCTGGGACTTCAGTCCCGAAATAGAAATAGAACAATCAGGAGATCCCAAGAAGACCTTGGTCTTTGATGTGCAAGGGGTATTTACCGGCGGCCACTGGAACGAAGCGTGGGCGACTTTCGATGAGTTTCCCGACACCATATACACTTGGCCCACCGCAGCGGTGCAGATTATAGGCGTCACTGAGTCCACCTCCGTCACTGCCGATGGCACCACCGTATACTCCCGGTTGCAGCAGATCGGCCCCGACTCCTACATTCTCGTGGAGTGGGAGATTAGCGGCTGATCTCGCGCAACATACCCCCCAATTTCGACGATAGTTTCTCAGGTTCATAGCCAGGTGAATGCTGGAAAACGCATGTGGTTATCGAGGAATTCTCATCGTCAAAAATAGGGCCAAGTTTATCCCGAAGGCTCAAGTATGAGTTGCCCTTGGGAAAGGCGGCTCCCGCCACGCCAATGGTCTCTTCTGGGACAGGGTGAATCGGTTCTGGCTTGAGCGACATCTTCCACCTCACATCAACATCCCTTTAACTTAACCCAGGACCGAAAATCGTCCTCCTTGGGTTCGCCAACAGTATCCGACCCTTTATTCGCGGAACGATTAACACCAAAAGGCGTTGCTGGCGAAGGCGCCAAGTTCCATCCGGTAAGTTCAGGCTTTGTTCACTGTTTTGGCCCATATGGAACCAAAAGTTCGTCGAGTTATTCACCAATAACCAGTATTGTGCTGGTATGTATTTACCTTACGGATTCCCTGTGATGGGCAGGCCTATTGTGGCTTGTAGTTCAAGGCACTCCAAAGGGCCCCATTGTTGTGGGAATCAATTTGCTCTGGGAAGTCCCCGCCAAACCGGCCTCCAGTGTAATACCCTAGGTACTTCTATTTATCCCCTTGGGTATGGATCGTACTGGCAAAACTGGGTGACGATAAATGCCTGGCCTAGGTTCTGGCGTCGATCCAGGTGGCCGACAATTTCGGGCGGATGCTATACACGTGGCGCATTGTTTTAACCCAACTGGAACTCATTTTAGTTCTCCCGCCGGATGTTCATAATTGCCGCAACGTTTTTGGCTGACCAGGAGTACAAATGGTTTTCGGTAGTAGATCAAGAAGAATACTGTTCGAGACCACGTCCTTTTTTCTGGCATTTACCATCCTGTTCAGCTCTTCATCCATCGTCGCATTCTCGGTTCCCAGAAATATCGGCCAGGATAACATCGACCCTAACCTGGACCCGCGGCATGTGGACCCCAATTGCCAGCTCTATCCCATCGCACTGCACTCTGCATCCCTGGATGGACTCAGCCCGGGAGACCCTATCCAGGATATTCTCTCCGGTACCCGGCCGGGCAACTTTGGTTGGCTGAGTTGGGACGGCAAACCCAGCGCCTCCATATTAGCCACCAGCCTGGCCCAACCGGGTAACAGCCGGAACTTCGTCAATCCCGATGAATCTTCGGACCATCGCATCTCTGTTGGCGACCAGGTCCAGGGCAGTCCGGGAATTGCCAACAGCCGGGCCGTTCGCGATGCCCTGGACCTGCTGAAAAATGTTGTAATCACCGTGCCGGTGTGGGATGAGACAACCGGTCGGGGCAACAACACCAAGTATCAGGTAGCCAGCTTCGCCAAAGTCCAGATCACCGACTACCAACTATCCCGTGAGAATCGAATCTCCGTCATTTTCCAGGGATCTGCAGAATGCCTACCGCCGGAGGCGCGGGACGACAGTTATATCACCGATGAGGACCGGCCACTGGCTGTTCCCGCTCCTGGGGTTCTGAGCAACGATACCGGGGGAGGGAATGGCATAGGCGACGA
>JACZRM010000300.1 GCA_022576105.1 Chloroflexota bacterium
CCTGGACACAGAATAGCACCGACCAGCAGGACATTGGGCAATCTGCCAAGTCTTGGCCTGAAATATTGCGCCAAAGGGCTCCAACAACCTTATAATCGGCAGGGGCAGGGTGAGTACTCTTTTGACCTCTTGCGAAGGTTTGGTCAAGGGAGCTTACCCTACCTGATTAGGGTCGCTCATTTCTCCCTTCGGGCAAGTTTTGTACAAAGTCCAGCTTAGACTCGATACTGGATAATTTTGTTGCCGTCAGCGCCCGGCCTAGCCCCGGCCTCCCAGCGCCCGGTCCAGATTGAAGGCCGCGCTGATCAAGGCCAGGTGAGTAAAGGCTTGGGGAAAGTTCCCTAACGCCTCACCACTATGCCCGGTCTCCTCGGCATAGAGACCCAGGTGGTTGGCGTAGCTCAGCATCTTCTCGAACATTAGCCTGGCCTCATTGAGGCGTGCCCGATCAACCCGCCCCGCCCGGGTCATCGCCTCTACCAGCCAGAACGAGCAGATGTTAAAGGTTCCTTCTTCCCCGGAGAGACCGTCTTCGGTCCGGTTGACATCATATCGGTAAACCAGGCTATTGGAGACCAGACCGCCCTCCGCTGGCGACCGGTTGATGGCGTCCAGGGTGCTGATCATTCTCGGATCGGTCGGCGACATGAAGAACACCAGGGGCATCATCAAGTTGGAGGCGTCCAGAGTATCGCTGCCGTAGGCCTGCACAAAGGCTTGACGCTGGTCACTCCAGCCGCGTTCCATAATCTCCTCGTATATCTGGTCCCGCACCCGGTGCCATCTCTCCCGATCGGCGGGAAAGGAGCGCCGGTCAGCCAGGCGCAGCGCCCGGTCCAGGGCAACCCAGCACATGAGTTTAGAGTAGACGAAGTGCTGCTGTCCGCCGCGAACCTCCCAGATACCCTCGTCGGTCCGCTGCCAATTGTCGGCGACCCAGTTGGTCAAGCGTCTCAAGTGGGTCCAGAAATCGTAGGAGATTGGGGCGCCGTACTTGTTATATAGGTAAACCGAGTCCATCAGTTCACCGTAGATGTCCAACTGCAACTGGCCATAGGCGCCATTGCCGATGCGAACCGGACGAGAGCCTCGGTACCCATCCAGATGGGTGAGGCTCTCCTCAGTAAGATCGTGCCGTCCGTCAATCCCGTACATTATTTGCAGTGAGCCGTCGGGATTCAACTCGCCGGCGCGGGCTTCGATCCAGCCCATGAACTTGGCGGCTTCATCGGTGAACCCAATGCGCAGTAGACCGTACAGGGTGAAGGCGGCATCACGTATCCAGGTGTACCGGTAGTCCCAGTTGCGTTCGCCGCCCAACTCCTCTGGCAGGCTGCAGGTAGGGGCCGCCACAATCGCTCCGGTAGGCTCGTAGGTGAGCAGTTTCAGCATCAACGCCGACCGCTCAACCATCTCGCGCCACCTACCCTTATAGGTACACTGGGATAGCCAGCGACGCCAATAATCTACCGTTTCCTGGAACAATTGCTCACTCTCCTGCTCGGAAAACGGGTGGTAGTCAGTAACGTCTGGGCGGATTTCCCCGATGGCGAAGGTTACTGTCTGACCTTCGCTCAGCGTGAATTCCGCCGTAAGTCCCCGGCCGGACTGTTGCAGGGGCACCGTGGCCGAGAGCTGCAGGCTAATCCCCGGGGAGTGAAACGCAGCGCCAGATTCGTTTATTTCGATTTGGTGTTCATCCCTGGCGTAATTGAAGGCGGGAAAACATTCCATCCGGAAGGGCACGACGCCCCGAACTACATTCACCCGCCGGATCAATTCACTGTGTTCGTGCCGGTCCCGACTGCTTTCCACCGGCATGAAGTCGATTACTTCCGCAACACCGGCTGGAGACAGGAAACGGGTAACCAGGACATTGGTTTCCGGCCAGTAGATTTGTTTGTGGGTGGCTCCCTCTACAGCGGGAGCAATCTGAAAGTGGCCGCCTATTTTATCATCGAGAATTGCCGCGAACACGCTGGGGGAATCAAAATTCGGGCAACAAAACCAGTCGATGGACCCGTTCATCCCCACCAGGGCCACAGTATGCATGTTGCCAATAACCCCGTAGTTCTCGATCGGTTGGTATGCCATGTGTTGGTGTCGCCCTCCGTTCGATATAGCCTATGACTCTATGGTGGTATTCCCTAGTCCCGCCAGTTAAACCTCCCACGTAGCCCTGCTATTCATACGCTCTTTCCACCAGCTGCGCAACTCAGGGTTGGCGTAGCCGAGGGTAGTGGCCGACCCAAGACGCCCACATCCCTGGCATGCACATACGCTGAGGCTTCTCTTGGCCAATTTTCCCGATGCCAAGTTGGGACTGGGATCAACCATCAGGGCAAACAAACGGGCCTACCGTTTACACGGATGCCCTAATTAACGGGTAAGGGGTATCGGTGGAAAATTTACCGACCGGTTTATATCAGAAGAGGCCCAGCAAATGCAGCAATACGGCTGCAAAAGGACGATTGCCCCATGTGTCGAACGTCAGTGTGGACGGAGGAGTCCCACTATTGCGTCGACGTGTGAGGTTATCCACTTCCCATCGATGGGCTTACGGGCCAGTAGAAGCCGGTAGAAGATCGGTGCTGAGAACAGGAGCGCAGCGTGACTGGAGGCGATGTCTG
>JACZRM010000301.1 GCA_022576105.1 Chloroflexota bacterium
GGAGGGGGCCGAAGCCTTCGCCGAACTGCTGCACCAGCAGATACGCCAGATGTGGGGCTTTGGCGATCCGGCGGACATCACCTACCAGGACTTGTTCCGCACCAAGTATCGCGGGCGTCGCTTCTCCTTTGGGTATCCCGCCTGTCCTCGACTGGAAGACCAGGAACAACTGTTTCGGCTGTTGGATGTTACCCAAAGCATTGGCGTGGAGTTGACCGAAGGTTACATGATGGACCCGGAAGGATCGGTATCGGCTCTGGTCTTCCACCACCCAGACGCCAAGTATTTTAACTTGGACGAGCGGGACGTTGACCAACTGGAACAGGACTTGGCTGATCAGAAATAGCGAATTTTCGGTCGAGCATCAATAATGCATCGTGAGGCGGTCGGTAAACCGCCTCTTATTGTTATTTACCCTTAACTGCCACCTGCAAAGCGCATCAGCTTGGCCCTCGTCATTCCGGCGCAGGCCGGAACCCATGAGAACCGCCCAACCAAGCCTCTATCTAGACACCGGCCTTCGCCGTTGTGATCGATATAATCCGCTTTCTGGCAAAACAAACTGATGCATTACCCGGCTCTTGTTGACAAACAGGAGCCTATAATCCACCCTCTACACTTGCGGTCAAGAATTCTTATCGTCCCTAAAATGGGATAGGACAAGTATGAAACCCATTAGAGATATCGCGGCCAGCCTGGGTATTTCCGAAGGGCATCTGGTGCCCTATGGTCTCTACAAGTCCAAGATTGCTCTCGACGCTATGAAGTCTCCGAGCGAGCAAACAGGAAAGCTGATTGTGGTGACTGGGATGACTCCCACGCCAGCCGGGGAGGGCAAGACCACCACGGCCGTTGGCTTGACTCAAGGGCTGGGTAAGTTGGGGCATAATGCGGTGGTCAACCTGCGCGAACCCACCCTGGGGCCAATCTTCGGAATCAAAGGCGGCGGCACCGGCGGCGGCCTGGCGCGGGTGGTCCCGGAAGATGAAATCAACATTCACTTTACCGGAGATGCCCACGCGGTAGCCTCGGCCCACAATTTGCTGGCGGCGCTGGTGGATAACGCCGTCCAGCGAGGCCAGGTGGACGATATGGACGCCACGGGCATTCAATGGTCGCGGGTGACTGACGCGTCGGACCGGGCCCTGCGGGACATTGTTATTGGCGTGGGAGGCAGTAACAACGCGCCGCTGCGAGAGAGCCGCTTCGACATCGTCTCGGCGTCGGAGATCATGGCGATACTGGCGCTTACCGAAGGGATGGAGGACTATCGCCAGCGTCTGTCCCGCATCGTGGTGGGCAGGACCAGGGGTGGTGAGCCGGTCACGGTCGAGAAGCTGGGAGTTACCGGAGCGCTGCTAACGCTGCTGCGGCATACCTTGATGCCCAATCTGGTGCAGACTTTGGAAGGTCAACCCGCCTTCATCCACGCCGGGCCCTTCGGCAACATTGCCCACGGCTGCAACTCAATCATCGCCGACCGAATGTCGCTGGGCTATGCCGACTACGTTGTCACCGAGGCCGGGTTTGGTTCCGACCTGGGATTTGAGAAGTTCATGCACATCAAGGCGCGGCAGAGCGGCTTGACGCCCAGGGCAGTGGTGTTGGTAGCTTCGGTTCGGGCGTTGAAGTGGCACGGCGGCAAACCGAGGCGGGAGTTGACGCTGCCGGACGCAGACGCGGTGAACGCGGGTGGACCCAACCTGGCGCATCACGTGGGAATTGTTCACAGCTTCGGGCTGCCGGTCGTGGTGGCGGTTAACCGGTTCGAGTCTGACTCTGCCGAAGAACTAGCTGCGGTCAAACAAGTCGCTTTGGCCGCTGGCGCAGAGGATGCGGTGGAGGCCTCTGGTTTCAGCCAGGGTGGTGAGGGTATGACCGCGCTGGCCGAGGCGGTGACCAGGGCTGCCGCCCCGGAACCCAGTGTTAAATATGCCTATGAGTTGGAGGCGTCGGCCCAGGAAAAAGTCCTGGCATTGGCCCGCACCATCTACAACGCCTCGGACGTGAGCTGGTCGGTGGACGCCCGCCGACAACTGCGTTATTTTGAGTCGCAGGGCTGGGGCAAGCTGCCAATTTGCATGGCCAAGACCCATCTCTCCATATCCCACGACCCCACTCTGAAGTGCCGGCCCTCCGGCTATACTTTCCCAATCGTGGAATTGCGGGCTTCAGTAGGCGCGGGCTTTCTTTACGCGTTGGCCGGCAAAATTGAAACCCTACCTGGGCTGCCCTCAAAGCCGCTGGCTTTGGCGATGGATGTTACCAGCGATGGGACGATCGTAGGGCTGTAAGAGGTTGGTGAAACCCTTTTGTTGCTCATGGTTCGACAGGCTCACCACGAGTGTTACGCAATTTAACATCTCGATCAGTGGGGATGACAGTCTCTACTTTGACTCGTCCGTCAGCCACGGTGATGCCTTCAACCACCAGCCTTAGGAATTGCTGCCGCTCTTCAAAAGTGAAGTTCTCTAATCCCACCTTAACTTCATCACAGAATCTCTTTAGCTCCTCAAGAGCCTTGCGGTTGGCATCTTCCTGCTGCGATCGGTGCTCAATGTCCTGTTGCATGCGCTCTAGTTCTGCTCGCCTATTAGCAAGTTTGTCCATCTCCGTCTTGTACCGG
>JACZRM010000302.1 GCA_022576105.1 Chloroflexota bacterium
AGGTGTTTCCCAAGAAGTGCGGGTTCTTTGAGGGGAAGCAGGTAATCCCCATGGAGGAGCACGTTCAAAAGATTAAGGCTGCATTGGATGCCCGCACCGACCCGGATTTTGTCATCATCGCCCGCTGTGACGCCTACGCTGTGACCGGCTGGGAGGACACGGTTCGGCGGTGCCGTGCCTACCGCGCCGCCGGAGCCGACCTGGTGTTTGTTGACGGCATAAAGTCCATGGACGATCTGAAGAACTATGCCAACGACCTGGAGGACCTGCCCAGAATGTACAACGGCGACCTGGCAACTACGCAGGAAGTTGACGCTCTGGGCTACAAGCTGATGATCTGCGGGAGCACCATCTGGCTGGTTTACCAACAGGTGAAAGAGGCCTTTGAGGAACTCAAGGATAAGGGCAAAGTCGACCCGTCCCGATTCGGGACCCGCTGGGATGTGGCCGAGTTAATGGGGTTGGAGCAGATTTACGAACTGGAGCGCAAGTATGGGGTGACCGAAGCGCCGGTAAGCTGAATCGCTTCTGCTGGATGATTGTTCTGGATGGGTATCGAATAGATCACGGAAAGGAGGATTGGTATGACCCGCTATATGATACAGGTGTCTTACACCAGCAACGCTGTCGTTGACTTGGTGAAAAATCCCCAAGACCGTTCCGCTGTGATTCGCCCGCTGATTGAAGGCATGGGCGGCAAGATGCACAGCTTTGACTATTGTTTCGGCGAATACGATGTGTTAGTCATCGCGGAGCTACCCGACAACGTAAGCATGGCGGCATTGGCGATGGCGATTTCGGCGGGAGGGGCAGTTGGAGGACTCAAGACCACCGTGCTGCTATCCATGGATGAAGCTGTTGAGGCCATGCGCAAGGCTGGTTCGGTGGCCTACCGCCCTCCCAGCAGTTAACCCAGGACGGTCATCTTGAGCCACTTCGGCAAGTCCGACTTTGTCGCGGCACTCGATGAAATCGGAGCTCAAGACAGGCTGGTCGCAGGATCAGCGGCCTGGTGCATAATTCGACAAGAGCATTGGGAGGGGAGTCTTTACCTGGCCGGATTCTCCCCCTTACCAAGGGGGAGATAAAGAGGGGGTAAAAACACCCCCAACGTCCAATTATCAAGAGGAAGCACTAGTCCTGCGGGATCAGCGGGGCCACCTCACGGGAAAACTGCTCCATCCCCTCTTGCTGGCTGGCCACGCTGTCTCCAGCAAAACCAAAGATGAAATTACGTACGCCCAGGTCTTGGTATTGACGCAAGTCGGCGGCGATTTGCTCCGGCCGCCCCTGCATCATTTGCCGGTCCCGACCGACGTTGGCCTGAAAGGTAATATAGGTGCTGAAGCAGAGGGCTACCGCATCTTCCGGCCGACCGGCTTCAACCGTCAAGCGCTTCAGCCGGGCGATTTTGACGGCCAGCTCCTCGGGTTCCAGGATTGCCGGTGGCCGCAATCCAATGGGCATCCAACCGTCGCCCAGTTCGGCGGCACGGCGGATTGCCGGCCCGGTGTGTCCACCCACCCAGATCGGCGGGTGAGGTTGTTGCACCGGCTTGGGCAGAAATCCCGCCCCGGATACGTTGTAGAACTCCCCATGGAATTCTGGTTCCTCTTTAGTCCACAGCTCCTTGAATAGCCGAATGTATTCGTTGGACACCGCTCCCCGCTGGGCAAAAGTATCCAGGTCCAGGGCCTGAAATTCCTCCTCCATCCAGCCGACGCCAACCCCCAGAGTCAGTCTGCCGTTGGAAAGCACATCCAGCGTCGCCAGCATCTTGGCGGTAACCACCGGATTCCGGTAGGGGAGGATCAGCACATGGGTGCCCAGGCGAACCCGATGGGTGCAGCCCGCCAGAAAGTTCAGCGTTGCGATGGGATCATAGTAGGGTTCGTCCGGCCTGAAAGTGGCGACACCGTCGGCGGCGTAAGGGTAGAAAGAAGCCACCTCTCTAGGCAGGATAACGTGGTCGCTGACCCACACCGAATCGAAGCCCAGGTCTTCGGCTCGCTGGGCCAGGGTTCGCAGATTCTCCGGTCCGGCCATCGGGCCCCGACTGGGCATCGAACATCCAAAGGTGGTTGGCATATTACTCTCCCCTTTTTAACGTAACTCCCATGTCAACGATTGTTTTTCCCATCAAATGTCTAGGTGTTGCTTTGCGCCGCCCGGTTCAAGTCCGACTGCACCAGGAACCAGACCACTGGTGAGAACACCAGCCAAAGAATGAATATAGCAATTCCCGGATACTTATCGTTGACGAATTCAGCGTACTCCTCAGAATATTTCCACACTGAGAAAAAATTGGCTATGGGAACAAACAACAAGATGGTCCACAGGCAGCCGGAGGCCTCCTTGCCGTTGGCGGTGTTGAGTTCGTTAAACGTTACGTGGAACCAATAGACTGAGTAGATGCCCAGGGTGATGATGAACAGCAACACCTGCCCAAACATGTTCCGGTACTTGATGTGATCGGTTCGTTGGGGCCCGCTGATTTGAGACATGTACCTACCTTTTGCTCTGAGAGATTATCGTGAACAGATTCACGTCGGAGTCGAAAATGTTCTCCATGTGCATCAGGTCGCCCGGATAGACGCAGAACCCACCTCTGGCCAGTTACTCAAT
>JACZRM010000303.1 GCA_022576105.1 Chloroflexota bacterium
GCGCCAACCAAATTAGCGTGCAACCGTGGGCTGACGGTTGACTACTAATGTGGCCTGAATGCGGTTAGGCACCTGAAGTTTTCGCAGAATGTGTTTAACATGAGACTTTACGGTGTTTATGGAAAGATGTAGCGCCTCGGCGATCTCGGCATTGCTTGAGCCTCGGGTAACGTGCTTCATCACGCATTGTTCGCGAGCGCTAAGAACGACACCCAGATACGATTGCCGGCGCTGCTGGTGATTGCTATTACCAGATAGATCCGGAGGGGTGTCTTGAGGCAGGTTTACGGTGCCGCTGAGCTGGTCATCGACCTGATTACTCTGCATTACTAGCCTATCGCGTTCTATGGCTGGAGCAATCAACGTCGCTAGCAACTCCAAAATAGCCTGCTCCCGCGGCCCGTAAGCACGCGGCTGGCGGCAGCGTAAGCTCAAAGCGCCCATAATTTCTCCCCTGGAAAACAGAGCCACCGTAATGCCGGACCGTAGGCCCGAACGAAGTGCGGCCTTGGAGATGGCGGACTGCAGCTGCCCCGAGGCGAGGTCTTCCTCAATAATGGTCTGGCCGGTTTCCAGTACCTGCTGAATCCTGGCGCCCGCTAGAGGCCTCGTTAGCCCCGGATACCGGTCCAGAGTATCGCGGCCAAAATGGTAATAAGTAATAACGGTCCTGGCGGTCTGATCAAAGAAGGTAATGTGTATGCGGTCGAATCCCACCATTGTTTTCAAAGCTAGCGCAAATTCCTCGTAACCCTTGGAGAGGCAGGGAGTGTGGGTGAAGACCGCGGAGGTATCGAGAATTAGCTCATACAGATCGCCAATATCAAATGCGCTCACGGTTTTGTGGGCTATTGCCGATTTCGTTAGCAACTCTCACCTCGATTGTTTTTACGCTGGCATCCTGTCGAACCTATTTCCAACTCTTGTTATAAATCTAACGGATAATGCCACCATCTGGGTCCCGGAGCTTTGTTACCCAACCGTTGGGGGTGATTATGGACGTTAATAGGCAAACCAGGAATCAACTCAGCGCACGGGCCCGTGGTTCTCGTTAGAGTCGTACTCGCCAACAATGGACTAAATGCCGGTTTTCCTATCGGGAGAGCCAAGCCCTATACCCGCTAACGAAGCAATAAACTTAAGCTAGGACTGAAAAACCGTGGGTCACAGAAACTTCCCTTCAACTGTTTCCATGCTTAGAACTTGGTATAGTCTCCCACCTTCTAACACACCGTCGCCAGGTTTGCTACCAAAATTTGGCACAAATTAGTCCCAATTCGGTTCCACTTTAACGATAATTGTTCAAGATTTGCGAACATTTGGGCCTACCGCATTTAAAGACTATTTAAAGACTATATAATGCAACCCCTTGCCCAGCTAACCTGGCATCCCATCCCGCTTGACAACCGGATTTCGTCTAACTAACGTATCCAAAGGAGTCGAGGATAACCAGGAACATTTGGCATGGGGCGTCGTCGGTGATTTCCGATACCGGCAGTATCCACCGCCAGCGGGCGTTAATGCGAAGTTTCATTGCAAAGTTGTCTATTCTACGCCGACTGCGGTTACGCATGGACCGTTGGGTACGTTGGGGCGTCCTGCTGCTGCTGGCATTGCTGGTATTGGCGCCGGGCTATTTCGCCCTGAGAGCCTTCCAAAGCCCTACCACGGAGGTGATACAGGTACCGGACTGGGGGTGGGTGCAGTGGGGAGAATGGGATTACTCGGTGTTTCTGCGGCCCAACACCGTATATGGCGTCAACGAGCTGGGGCCAGATCACACTTACTACAGTACCCTGGTCGACAGCATTGAGGCCCGATTCTCTTACAATTTTACCACCGACACTCCAGCTAGCATCGAAGGCTGGTATGAGATTACTACCACCCTGGCGGTGGGAGAACTGCCCGCAGAGCGCATATTGTTGGTGCCCCGGACGCCTTTTGTCGAGCAGGATAGTACCCAGGCCAGCTTTGCGTTGACTTTGCCGATCGACCGGCAGACCCATCAAGACCGCGTTCAGGAGATCCTGGCTGAGACCGGCGTCCAGACCCGGGTCGACGCCACAGTGACCTATGTGGCCCATGTGGAGGTGACCGCCACCACCGGCCGAGGCGCGATAGAAGAAGTGCTAGAACCCACTCTGGTGGTGCCTCTCAGCGAGGAGGCTTTTGAGATAACCGGTGAGCGGACCCTGCAAGACAATGGCGTGGTTTACACTACGCAAGTCAGGCCCATCCTGGGCGTGGAGGACCGGCTGCGAAACTGGCTGATACTTACCGCTGTCACGCCCTTAATTGCGGTGGGGTTTTTCCTGCTGACCGCGTCCAAACCCGCCGGTACCGACCCGCTGGCCCAAGAGGTCCGGCGCATACGCCGCAAGTACCGTAAGCGTATCGTCCACGCCGGACCGGGCGCTGCGACTCTGCCCGGCGGGGAGGTAGTCGTCGTGGCGGGCATGGATGACCTGGCCCGGGTATCTGAGGAGCTGCTCAAGCCCATCATCTACACCAACTCCGACCGCCAGGGCGGGGCTCATGTCTTCTATATTGTGGACGGCACTACCCGCTACCAGTACCGCCTGGCCGGGGATTAAGCCATCGGAGTTGCCCTCCCCA
>JACZRM010000304.1 GCA_022576105.1 Chloroflexota bacterium
TGAGAGAGACAGCCCCGGAGCAGCTGCGCTCCGAGATGGGGGCCGGCGCCGCCGACATCGCCGAGGTGGTCAGCGATGTCAAAGAGCGATTGCCCGACCTGAAACCGCCGCCAGCTGGACAGCCCGGAGCAAGCCAGGTTTAGGCTGTTCGACTCCATCACGACCTTTCTGAAGAGTGCCAGCCAGAAGCAGCCCCTGGTGCTGGTGCTGGACGACCTGCACTGGGCCGACACGCCATCACTACTGCTGCTGCAGTTCGTGGCACGGGAGTTGGGCAACAGCCGTCTGCTGCTGATCGGCACCTACCGGGACATGGAACTATCGCGGCAGCACCCCCTGGCCGAGACTTTGGGCGAGCTGACCAGGGAAAGGCTGTTCCAGCGGGTGCTGCTGCGGGGGCTGAGCCAGCAGGACGTGGGCCGGTTCATCGAAGTGGCCGCCGGCGTGGACCCGCCAGCCGGCCTGGCCGAGGCGGTGCACACCCAGACCGAAGGCAACCCCCTGTTCGTCACCGAGGTGGTGCGGCTGCTGGTGCAGGAGGGAGAACTGACCCGAGAATCTGGGCCCAGAGACTCATGGACCGTGCGCATCCCGGAGGGGGTGCGTGAGGTCATTGGCCGTCGCCTTAACCGTCTCTCCCAACGCTGCAACGAGACCCTGACCATCGCCTCGGTCATCGGCCGGGAGTTCGAGCTGCGACAGTTGACTCCCCTGGTGGAGGATATGTCCGAAGACCGGCTGCTGGAGGTGCTGGAGGAAGCCTTGTCGGCCCGGGTACTCGAAGAGCTGCCCCAGGCGGTGGGACGGTATCAGTTCACCCACGCCTTGATTCGGGAGACACTGATCGATGAGCTAACCCTGACCCGACGCGTGCGGCTCCACGCCAGGATAGCTGAGACCCTGGAAGAGGCTTATGGAGACAACGCCGAAGCCCACGCCGCCGAGCTGGCCCACCACTTCGCCGAAGCAGAGGCGGTGCTGGGCACGGAAAAGCTGGTGCGCTACTCCATTCTGGCCGGGGAACGGGCCTTAACTGCGCGCAGCTATGAAGAAGCATTGATCCATTTTAGAATTGGGTTGCAAGCCAAAGGAATATCTCCCGCGAGCGTCCAAGATGTAGACAACGAGCAGGATGCGGGCCTGTTATTCGGATTGGGCCAAGCTCAATTGGCCTCGCTTGGAATTCAAGGAATATCGGAGGCTATAGCCATAATGGGTCGCGCCTTCGATTACTTTGTATCGAACGGGATGGTGGCTCAGGCCATTGAAATCGCCGCTTATCCGTTGATCTTACTCTTTGGCCATCGTTGGGGAGTAACGGAAATGGTTTCTAGAGCGCTGGATTTGGTTCGGCCAGGATCTATAGAGGAAGGGCGCCTTCTATGCTCCTACGGCAAAGCGCTAGCCTATGAGGAACAGGATACCAGAAAGGCAAGAGAAGTTCTTGATCGCGGGCTATTAATCGCTCGGCAAAAGAATAATCTCGCTTTGGAGAGAACTATTCTGGTGTCATCCCTTGACCTGGATTTCATTGACCAACAATGGCAGGAACTCTTGGAAAAAAGCCTACGAGTAGTCGAACTAGCCAGCTTGGCAGATGACCCACACGTTGAGTCGCGCGCCGGCTATAGGGCCACCATGGCCCTGTGCGCTTTGGGCAACCCAGCAATGGCGGAGTCGCTCTCGAGCCGCAACTTGGTCTTGGCTGACAGACTCCACGAAAATCGCCTACAGACTACTGCGCTGTTCACCCATACCGTTGTTTCTCGGTTGAGGGGCGATTGGGCGGCGGCGCGGGAATTCAGCGATCGGGGGTTGGCGGTGTCGCCCACCGACCCTCGAATTCTGATCCACAGGATTGGGGTTGAGTATGAATTGGGAGAATTTGGACATGGTAGGGAATTTCTAGACCATCTCATACACTGCATGCGCATGGCTGATACAGAACCGACATTAGAGTATGCATCAGTTGCCTGCGTAGTCCCATTAGTCAATCGGATTGATTCTATCCCCGACCTCTTCGAAGTCGCTGAAATGGCCGCTGAAGTCGTCATGTCCTCTAATCCCCCAAAGCACTTCGACCTCATCGCGCGAAGTGGCAAAGCGCTAATGACGGTGGAGCGTAGAAATGTTGCTGAGTCGGCGTCTCAGTATGATGCAATTGAGTTTTCAAGAGGTCTTTTGTTCTTTGTTGGTATGTCTTTTGAACGAATGCTCGGCCTGCTATCCCAGACCATGGGCAAACTGGACCAGGCTGCTCAGCATTTCGAGGACGCCCTGGCCTTCTGCCGCAAGGCGGGCTACCGGCCCGAGCTGGCCTGGACCTGCTGCGACTACGCCGACACCCTGCTGCAGCGTGCTTCGACAAGCTCAGCACAGGCTCAACCCGGCGACCGTGAGAAGGCCATGTCCCTGCTGGACGAGTCGCTGGCCATCTCCAGCGAGTTGGGCATGCGGCCCTTGATGGAGCGAGTGCTGTCCCGCCGGGATATACTGGGGGCTTAATTCCTATGTTGTGACAAGAGATGGAACGATAAAAGGTTGGGCCATAGCTAAAGGGCCTGACTGAGTGGTAGCAGGTCTAAACGGTGTACAGTGACTTAGATGTCAGGT
>JACZRM010000305.1 GCA_022576105.1 Chloroflexota bacterium
GCAGGTCTCGACGCAGCTAAGATAAAGAAAGCCTAACAGAATGAATATTTGTGTCTTTCTGAGGAGCGGAGCGACGAAGAATCTAAAGTCCTGCGGCACAAAATCTCATGCGAGAACAGTACTCCTATACCATAACTAATTGAGTTAGAATGCTCGGGCAAGACATATGACCCAAGGTTCTGATACCAAGGTGTTTAGACCCTTCGCTATGCTCAGGGTGACAGCCCGCCTATTTTGTTAGGGACTCTATGTAAAAAGCCAGTTGGATTGCTCTTGAACTTTAATAGCAGGCTTATGAAAGATGGTATCAAAAGGCTAATTCTATAATTCTCAGTGCCTCCGAGGCGACAAAAAAGCAATCTATAAAACTCGGTACCTCTGGGCCTCCGTGGCAACAAAAACATATAAATGGTGACTGGCCAATGAGCGGAAAATTATTCTTGGTGGGCCTGGGCCCGGGGGACCAGCAGCTGCAAACCCCGGGAGCGCTAGCCGTTTTAGAGAATTGCGATGTGGTGGTTGGGTATCGTGGGTATATTGATCAGATCGCCAATTTGACCTCCGGCAAAGAGTTGGTCTCAATGGAATTGGGCCAGGAAATGGACCGGGCGGCCAGGGCGGTGGACCTGGCCTATCAGGGTCGATCCGTTGCGGTGGTATCATCCGGCGACGCCGGGATCTACGGCATGGCTGGGCCGGTATTTCGGGTGTTGACCGACCGGGACTGGGATGGTCAAACCCCATCGGTGGAAGTCATCCCGGGAATCTCCGCCCTGCAATCGGCGGCGTCATTGCTGGGTTCCCCACTAATGCAAGACTTCTGCGCCATCAGCCTGAGCAATTTGCTGACTCCCTGGGAGACCATCAGCAAAAGGCTGGCCGCCGCCGCATTGGGTGATTTCGTAGTTGTTTTATACAACCCTCGCAGCCGCCGTCGCACCTGGCAATTGCCCGAGGCCCGGCGTATTCTGCTGGAAAAACGCTCCGGAGAGACGCCGGTGGGACTGATCAAAGACGCTTACCGGCCGGGGCAGCGAGTGATAATCACCAACCTGGAAAAGCTGGAGGAACAGGCCGAGGAGGTGGATATGTTTACCACGGTGGTCATTGGCAATTCCACTACCTATACCCACAATGGGTACATGGTTACGCCCCGAGGGTACGAAGAGAAAGTGACTAGCGACTGAGGAGCATCCCGTCGGCCAGTTTTGCGCGGTCTAGATTAGGGAGATGATTGTGCCAGAAATCAGAAAAAATATTGTCAAAGAAAAGCTGCAGAACGGCCAGGCCGTGTCGGTAATATCCGGCAACCTGACCAGCGAGATTATCGACTCGTTGGGGCCGCTGGGCTTCGACGCAGTCTGGATCGAGTGCGAGCATGGACCGGTTAGCTGGGAGCAGATCAGCGACATGACCCGGGCCTGCGATCTGTGGAGCATGGCGTCGGTGACCAGGGTCAATTCAAATGACGCCGGGTTGATCACCCGAACCTTGGATCGCGGTTCCATGGGCATTGTCGTGCCTCACGTGAATACCAGGGCCAACGCCGAGCAAGCCATGAAGTCGGCCAAGTTCTCCCCCATCGGCTACCGGGGCATGTTCGGCGGGAGGCAGTCCTACGGCGTACCGGACTACTTTCATCGAGCCAACGACCAGACCCTGGTCGTGGTCTTATTGGAAGAGTTGGAAGCCCTCCAGAATCTGGATGAAATCCTCGGCGTGGATTACATCGACGTGTTTTTTGTGGCTCCTTCGGACCTGTCGCAAACCATGGGTCACATCGGCAATCCGGGCCATCCTGATGTGCAGCGGGCGATTGATGAAGCAATCGCAAAAATAGTGTCCTCCGGCCGGGTGGCGGGTACCCTGGTGAACGACGACAACGTTGCCGCATATGCCCAAAAAGGAGTCAAGTTCTTGATGACTTCGTGGAACGCGTGGTTGTCCCGTGGCGCGACTGAATTCTTGGCGAAATTTAGCTAGAGCCTTGGTGCTGTTGTATCTCTATGGTTACTTTGAGTTGTTACTTTGAGTCAGTCGTTGTCGAATGTCCGGTTGATTCCTCTCGAGGCTCAAGCTGGTGGCCCTCAGCTTTAATGGGAAGGATTAGCAGCGCTGCGACCAGAAAGGCTGCCGCGCAACCGGTGAGCAGTACCGAATAGCCCAGGCCGGGCGACGCCAGGTTCAGCAAGTCTACCCCCGGCCCCAGGATTTTGGCGGAGGCTGCGCCCGCTATCGTCGCCACAGTGACAATGCCCATGTGCTGTCCTTCCCGGCCCTCAGTCCCCAGTTCATTGGCCAGCGCCCAACTGGCAGTAAGTATGGTCCCCACCGAAGCCCCAATGACGCTGCCGATGACCACCACCTGGGTGGCGCTGCCCGCCGATAGAATGGCGATTGCGCCGAAAGCAGCCACCACCGCCCCGCCGATGACCGCCGTCCCGATGGGAATCCCGTCGGGACTGGTATGGGGATACTCCAGGATCGGTTCAACCAGCGGAATGCCACCTGCGTCCACGGTCGCACACATAACCGGCGGTATGCCCGGGTTCGATGGATCGAAGCAATGAGCCCCCTCGCGAATCTTCCACCCGACATTGCCGCCCTTTT
>JACZRM010000041.1 GCA_022576105.1 Chloroflexota bacterium
GCGGTGGCCTTTGTATTGATCATCCTGCGACACATCTACGGTTGGCAGGATTACATCCGGCATGAGCACATCGACGCCCTGGGCCGACTGCTGATCGTGGTTGCCACCGGCTGGTTCTACTTCTTTGTGATGGAAGTCATCTTCGGAATCTATGGCCGGGAAGCCGACGAAATTGCGGTCAGGAGCTACCAGTTCTTCCAGTCGCCCATGGGCTGGTGGTCCCTCATATTCATATCAACCACCTACTTCATTCCAGTTTCTTTGTGGCTGATGCGAAGCGCCCGTCGCAATCTTTGGATAATGTCCACTGCCTGTATATCGGTAAACATTGGCATGTGGCTAGAACGTTACATCATCATCGTGCCCGGTCTGGCCAACCGCAGTGTGTTCACCTTCACCTGGAACAGCTACATTCCCAGTATCCCAGAGGCGATAATTATTGGGGCCACCTTTGCCTTGGTTTCAATGCTGATGCTGTTGTTCAGTCGGGTGTTCCCTTTGATACCCCTGTACGATATCAAGGAAGGCGAGTTCCTGAGAACGGAAATCAAAATTGGCCGAAGAGTGGTGCCGGCCACCTTCCGTGAGGATTGACCGGCAGACAAAAGAAGCAGACTATTTCAGCAATCTGGCAAGTCCATTTCTGGTTAATGGACGCCAAGGCACCGGAATCAAAGAGGTAATCGTATGGCGAAACGTCCCATTCTAGGTATATTCAATGACGCTAATGCCGCCGCCGACGCCGGCGACGGTCTCAAGGCGGCGGGTGTGTCTGAAAACGACTATGACTTTCTCACCGATGCGCCCTACCCGGAAGGGGCCTTCGGCGAGCGGGAGGAAAAGCACCGTATTTATCTATTCCCGTTCATTGGCGCGCTCTTGGGCCTGACCTCCGGCATCATTTTGACCTCCATGACCCAGGTGGCTTATCCGTTGGTTACCGGCGGCAAGCCGATCCTGTCCCTGCCGCCGATGGCGGTGGTCAGCTACGAAGGCACCATGTTGGGAGCCATCCTGTTTACCGTTCTGGGCATCATCTTTGAGTCACGACTTCCCAAGTTGAAAATGGGTCTATATGATACCCGAATCACCGAAGGCTACATTGGGGTGCTGGTTAACGCCGAGGAAACCCAGCATGACCAGGTAGCCAACGTCCTGAATGCGGCAGGCGCGGTGGACGTGAAACGGGAGAGCTCGAATTGACGTGTAGAAATTCCCTCGTCCTCTGCTCATCGGTCAGCAATGATAATCCAGTCCACTCATGGTTCGACAAGCTCACCACGAACGGACTGGATCGGGGCTCCGTTCAAACTGAGCCTGGCGAAGTATCAGCGGGTGCGTACAGTCGAGATTTGTTGAACTTTTTGTTGAACTACTGAGACCCGGAAAAGCATCAATGACAAAAATGCTGGAAAATTTGAAAAATGCGCGCACCAATAGGTCTCGCCGATCAGCTCGAAACTTCCTCCTGGGGATTGGCTTGCTGGTGGTTCTGGTGTCGCTGGCGGGTTGCTCCCAGGGGTCCTACCCGCTGGACATCTTTTATGAGATGCATTACCAGCAGTCCTTCAAAGTGCATGAACCGCCCCGCCTGAGCGTCCCCGCTTCTGCGGTGGGCTGGTTCCCGCCCCCCAAGGCGACTTCCTTCACCGATGATGGGCAGCACCTGTACCAAGTCAACTGTTCCATGTGCCACGGCCAGACCGGTCAGGGCGACGGCCCGGTGCTCCAGAAAATGATGACCACCTACGGATACCAGCCGGTGGTAACGCCGAACCTGACTTCGGACCAGGTTATGCTGATGGGACCCGATGGAATTACGGGTTTCATGGGCAGCGGCCTGGTGGTAATGCCTAATTTCTCCAAGTTGTTGACCGACGACGAGATGCGGTTGATCGCCGAATACGTGGTCAACTGTATCCAGGGCGCGCAGCCGCAAGCCTGTCCCTAGACTGGCTGGTGGTTTGTTCTCAATGGGTGTGGGACAATACCGATGCGGATCGAATTCTAGCCACAGAGACTCTGAGTTACTGAGTTTCATCTGATGGACATACCCTCTCCCTTGAGAACCCCAGCGAGAGCTGCCGATAAAGCTCCCCTGAAAGGGATTTGCTCAATTCTCCTGGTCGTCTTGGTATCGGCGTTTACCGTTGAAGCGGCCCACGCGCAGACACCCACTCCGGCCATCAGCCCCGATCAAGTCCTCCCTTATGACGAGGCGGAGGCCTACGCCATCGCCGGACTGATCATGTGCCCGGTCTGCCCGGCGGAAACCATCGACCAGGCCCAGGTGCCCATCGCCCGACAAATGCGTCAGATGGTCCGGGACATGCTGGCCCAGGGCGCAACCCGAGAGGAAATCCTGGACTTCTTTGTTGAGCGTTATGGTCAAGACATTCTGGCGTCGCCGCCCAAGTCCGGGTTCAACCTGGTGGCCTGGATTTTCCCGCTGGTGGGGGTATCCGCCGCGCTGGCCGCCGGGGTGCTGGTGCTGCGTTCCATGAGCTCCAGGTCAGCCAGCAAAGCGCCCCAGCCGGTGATTGGTCCAAGGGTAGACCAGGACCTGCAACCCTATCTGGAAATGGTTGACCAGCAGTTGGACTTAGGTACCAGTCCTAAAGCAGGGGATACGGTGGAAAATACTGGGGAGGATAGATCTGATTCCCTTGTCGGCGACGTAAAACCTCAACGGGAGGGGAAACCGGAGAACGATGGCTGATCTGGGCGCAATATCACTGTGGATCGCACTGGCCCTGTCCTCCTATGCCTGCATCGGATCGGTGCTGGGTAAGCTGCGGGGCGTCCCGGCGCTGGTGGAAAGCTCCCGAAAAGCGGTGTATCTGCTGGTGCTGGTGATGCTGGTGGCCACCCTCAGCCTGGTAACCGCCTTTATCAATCGGGACTTCGAGATTGCCTACGTGGCCGGTCACAGCAACCTGGCCATGCCCTATGTGTTCACCTGGGTCGCCTTCTATGCCGGCAACGAAGGCTCGCTGCTGTACATCGCCTTTGTTCTTTCCGTCATGTCGGCCCTGGCAATCTGGTTGGCTCCGGCGCGCGTACGCCCGAGTCTGCCCTACACCGCCGCCACGTTGATGTTCGTGCAGACTTTCTTCCTGGTGGTGATGGCGGTGATGGCCAACCCCTTTGAGAAGCTGCCGGTAATTCCTCTCGACGGTCAGGGCATCAATCCCCTGCTGACCCACTTCGGGATGTTCTTCCATCCGCCGGCTCTGATGGCCGGACTGATCGGAATCACAGTGCCCTTCGCCTTTGCCCTGGGTTCAGTGCTGGGCAAGCAGACCAAGGACGAATGGGTGGACACCGGGCGGGTCTGGGGGATAATCAGCTGGGCCCTGCTGGCCGGCGGGCTGCTGCTGGGTTCCTGGTGGGCCTACACCATCCTGGGCTGGGGAGGTTTCTGGTTCTGGGACCCGGTGGAAAATGCGGCCTTCATGCCCTGGCTGGGCCTGACGGCTTTCGTCCACTCCATCATGGTGCAGAAGCGCCGGGGCATGTTCCGAATGTGGAACATTGTGCTGATTAACATTGCCTTCTCCCTGGCCCTGTACGGAATGTTCATGAACCGGGGCGGACCGGTGCCCTCGGTCCATTCCTTTGGCGCGTCTTCCCTGGGTTGGGTCTTCCTGTTGTTCCTGGCCGTCGGGACCATCGTGCCCTTCGCCATTTTCTTCTGGCGATTCAATCTGTTGAAAAGCGCCCAGAACCTGGATTCCATGCTGTCCCGAGAAGCGGCTTTCCTGATCAACAACCTGCTGCTGCTGGGAGTGGCCTTCGTCACCCTTTGGGGCACCGTATACCCGCTGATCTCCCGGGCCGCTTCCGGACAGGAAATTACCGTTGCCCGCCCCTTCTATGACCAGGTCAATGGGCCGCTGTTGTTGGCCCTGATTTTCCTGATGGGCGTTGGGCCGTTGTTACCCTGGCGAAAGGCCAACTTGGCGGCGTTGCGACGTGCCCTGCTGTGGCCGGCTTCCTGCGCCGGCGGGGTGGTGGTCATCCTGCTGATATTTGGACTGCGCCAGCCCTATGCCCTGCTGGGGTTTAGTCTCTGCGCGCTGGTTAGCGCCGGAATTTTCATCGAGTGGTGGCGGGGCACCCGCTCCCGTCACCGATCATCCGGAGAGAGCTATCCGCTGGCCTTCCTGCATCTGATTGCCGCCAACCGGCCCCGCTACGGAGGCTACATCGTCCATCTGTCGGTGGTGATGGTGGTGTTGGGGGTGGTGGGCGCCAGCTTCTTTAGCACTCAGCGAGACGTGGTATTGGCCCCGGGTGAGAGTACCCAGATCAAGAACTACCGTATGGAATATATCGGCACCACCGCCGTGGCCTTCTCTGACCGCACCGAGTTTCTGACGTCGGTCCAGGTGTATCGGGATGGCCAGCCTCTGGAGCTAATGAACGCCAGGCGCACCTTCTATCCTTCTTTCAACATGGCTTCTACTCGGGCCGCCATCCGCTCGACGCCGGTGGAGGACTTCTACGTCGTTCCCAGTGAAAACCTGGCCGATGGCTCGGTGGGATTCCGCATTCTGGTGAACCCGATGATGTGGTGGATCTGGGTGGCCGGGCCGGTCATGGTGTTGGGAACCGTGGTTGCTCTCTGGCCGCAGCGTGCCCGGCAACCGGCCCGCGAGTTAGCTTCAAAGGCAGCTTCAAAGGCAGCTTCGGCCACGGTACCGGCTGGTTCCAGGCCCAGCGCGGCATAGGCCGGTAAATGGCTATCTTGATCGCCGCAGCCCTGGTCCTGTTGAGCATTGGTGTGGTGCTTTACCCATTCTTGAAGCCCCGGGTCGCATTTCTGCACCCAACCCCTCCGGCCAACACCGACGATGATCTGCCCGACCTGGAGGCGATCTACGAGTCGATACGGATATTGCAGCTGGAGCATCAGTTGGGCAACATTGCCGAGGGACTGTTTCGCGAGCAATTAGACGGTTACCGAGTCCAGGCCGCCATGGTCTTGCGCCGCCGGACGGAAGATGGGTCCACGCCAGACGGGTCTATGGAAAACCGGGAACCAGACGCAGATTGGGCGCTGGAGCAAGAGATCAAGATGGCCGGAGCCAGCTTGATTGCTGACGGGGACGGGTCGGTCTCCTGTCCCAACTGCAACCTCAAGCTGGATGGCGTCCTGACTCGGTGCCCAGAGTGCAGCATTGACCTGGGCTTGCCAACTCCCCCGGGCCCATGAATCCGCGATTTGGTACATTTCCGGGTGCGCGGCGCGGCCTGGTCTTGGTTGGGTTGCTGCTCCTGGCGATCTGGGTCGTGCCGGGAAATTTGCGGCCCGGACCATTGCAGGGACAGGAACTGATAACCGTCCGGGGGCAGTTGGTAAACGGCACCCAAGGGGCCGTTGTTTCCCCGGGCACCGTCGTCATGCTGCACGCTTTTGCGCCTGGCGCCCAGGGGATGGCGACGACCGAAACAACCACCGACCAGAGCGGCGGGTTTACGTTTGAAGACGTTACTCCCAATGGGGATATTGGCTATGCCATCAGCACTGAATACGCAGGAATGCCCTACACAACTCTGATCGGCCCGCAGGACGTGGAGAGCTTGATTGAGTTGGTGGTTTACGAGACCACCCAAGATCTGTCGGTGATTGTAGTCCAGCACCACGCTCTGATCATCAGCGATGTTTCCCAGGAAGACCGGCAGATCGGAGCGGTGGAGTTCATCAGCCTGACCAACACCAGTGACCGCACGCTGCTGCCCGACCTATCCAAGGTGGGCCAGGGCCAATTCAGCTTCATGCGCTTCTCGTTGCCGGCCGGGGCCACCGAATTCGATATTCAATCTGATCTGGTTGGGGGAGAAGTGATACCGGTAGGCACCGGGTTCGGGTTAACCACTCCGGTTGCCCCCGGAGAGCACAGCCTCAACTTCAGCTTCAAATTTCCCTACACCGGCGACTCTTTTTCTTACCGCCAGAACCTGCTCCAAGGAGCGGAAACTTATCAGGTGTTAATTCCCCAGCGCTTCAGTCAGATTCAGGTTGGCAATTTGGAATCCAGGCCAGACCTGCAGGTCGAAGATTCGGTCTACCGAGTATGGGAAGGCCAAAACTTTGCCCCGGGGCAGGGACTAACAATCGAGCTGACCAACCTTCCTCAGCCCAGCTTGCTGGCGCGATTGGGACGACAGGTAGCCGGCGGGGAGTTCTGGATTTTGGCAATCCCCATCTCCTTGGGGGTAGTTCTGGCCCTGGTGCTGCTCTACACCGGTTTCCGGGCGCCGCGGATGGCAACGGCCAGCGGTGCTGGGGTACTACCCCGGTCTAGTAGCAATGCACCCGGCCGCCAGGCCCTGATCCGGGAAATAGCGTCATTGGACCAGCGGTTCCAATCCGGGCAGGTCCCCCAAGAAGAGTATCAGTCCCAACGGACGTCCCTGAAGAAACGGATTCTGGAAGCCGACCAACCGGCGGGCGACGGGCCGGACCGGAGATGATGCGGTGAGCCAACGCAACTGGATACTGTTGGGAGCCGGGGTACCGGTGCTGGGCCTGCTGGGATTGCTGGCCTGGGCATCGCTGGGCAGCGGCGGCCCGGGCGGTTTTGGGGTAAACCAGGAATTCGGGCAGGTGGAGGTCGATACAACTGTTGCCCCAGACTTTGAGCTGGAATTGATGGACGGTGGGACCCTGGGACTCACCGACTTGCAGGGCAAGGTCGTGATGGTTGACTTTTGGGCTTCCTGGTGCGCCCCCTGCCGTCAGGAAGCGCCGACCCTGCGCCAGGTATACCTGGAGTATGCCGACCAGCCGGTGGAGTTTGTTGGCGTGGATATTTGGGACCGCCGGGAGGATGCCTTGAAGTACGTTGCCGATTTTGAGGTGCCCTATCCCAACGGAGTGGATGAAAGCGGCGTCATCGCCATCGACTACGGGGTCAGGGGCATCCCGGAGAAGTTTTTTATCGGTCGAGACGGCATGGTGCGCCGCAAATTTGTCGGCCCGATGCAAGCCGACGCCCTGCGCAATGCATTGGATGAATTGTTGGCTGAAGCCCCACCGGCGCAGCAACCGGTTGACACTGACAGCCGGAGATGATGCAACTGATTCACCGGGCGCCGATACAGTTGCTTCCGCACAATTTATACTTTGGTTTAACTGATCCGCCACCATAGAAATAAGGCCAGTGAGGGTGTGGTTACTCAAATGGGGTGTAGACCGTACAGTAGGGGCAGACCTATGTGTCTGACCGATTCCCACACTTAGGTGCGCCCCTAGCCAAAAAATGTCGATTGTGGCCTGTGATTGAGGTCGAGAGGCTATCCGCAATGTTTCCCTGAGCGTAGCGAAGGGTCTAAAATTCAGGGAACTTACCTCTCAGTTAGGTCTAGATGACCATTTAGACCAGGCCCAATAACGTTGAAGCGCCGGATTTACCGGCTAAAACCCAGGAGAAGTAATGACCAGAACTCCAGAAGTAGTAGTAGCCATGGACTGGGGCGGCACCTGGGCCCGGGGAGGCGTGATCGACCGAAGCGGGGAGATACTGTGGAGTTCGCGACTGCCCAACGTCGCTGGAGGCAGTAAAGAGCAACTCTTGGCAGACGCTGAATCGGTGCTGCGCCAGGCCATAGATTGGTGCGGTAACCGCCAAATTGCCGGTATCGGCGTTGCCGCGGCCGGGCCCATCGACGTGGAGACCGGCATTTTCCACGCGCCGCCCAACCTGGCAGTCCTGGATGGAGTGTCGTTGAAACAGGTGTGGGAAGCCAACCTGGGGTATCCGGTGTTTATTGGCAACGACGCCAATCTGGCCGCCCTGGGTGAGTTCTACTACGGCGCCGGGTTGGAGCCCAGGGAACCGGGCGGTAAGATCAACACTCTGGTGTATGTGACCGTCAGCACCGGGGTTGGCGGCGGGGTAATTGAACGGGGTCAGATGCTTTTAGGCGCCCACGGTATGGCTGCTGAAGTAGGACATATGGTCATCGATTCTTCGGAAACCGCGCCCATCTGTCAATGTGGCAACACCGGATGTCTGGAGGCATTGGCCTCGGGCACTGCCGTCGCCCGCATCGCTCGGGCCCACCTGGTTGCAGCGGGCGCTCAGTCTGCTCTGTCTGGCCGGGACATCGAGACCATCACCGCTGAAGCGGTTTTCCAGGCGGCCGCTCAGGGAGACGAATTGGCTCAGAGCGTGCTCGATGGCGTGGTCGGAGCTTTGTCGGTTGGCCTCACCAACCTGCTGCATCTGTTCGATCCAGATGTGATTGTCCTGGGCGGTGGCGTGACTCAGGGCCTGAACGATGCTGGATTGATGGATCGGATCGAGGGCGCAATGTTGGCCAGGGCAATGAGCGAGCGGCACCGGAATTGCTCTCTGGTTGTCAGCAAGTTGGGCGACTCGGTGGGCATGGTGGGCGCGGCCAGTCTGGTGTGGCGGGAATTAGGTTTGGCATTAACCTGACCTGCCCCAACCCGCTCGCCCTGAGCTTGTCCGAGGGCCGCTTACAAAATTAGCTATCCGAGGGGGATTTTTGTGCAATCCCCCTCCTTGCCAAGGAGGGGGTTGCCTCAAAAGTCATTTTGAGCTAATGGAGAAGCTAGTTCACTCAATTTTAGACCCTTCTCTACGCTCAGGGAAACATTAAAGACAGGCTCCTGGCCTCAATCACAGACCACATTGACACTTTTGAGCCAAAGCTGCCAAGGAGGGGGTTGGGGGAGGTCGGGCTTACGACCCTCGGTGGTCCCTCTTATCAAGGAGGACGGGACAGCGTTAGTCAATTTTGTCACTGGCTAGACGATGTACCGCCCGCCGACTACGTTCAGTCGGTCTCCGGTGATGTAGGCCGACTCGTCGGACGCGAAAAACAGGCAGGCGTTGGCAATGTCTTGCACCGTTCCTTGCCGTCCCATGGGGATGCCCTTCACATGCTCGCCCGACCCACGTTCAACCTGTTGAAACTCAGGATACCACTCCGGGTTTCTTCTTTCGGTGTCGGTGGAACCTGGGTTAACCAGATTGGCCCGAATATTGTAGGGGGCCATCTCTGCCGCCACGGCTCGAAGCATGCCCAGGAGTCCGTGCTTGGCGGAGGTCACCGATATCGTTTCGGGCCGGCCGGTGATCGCGGCCTGGCCGCCCAGCGCAATGATACTGCCAATGCGCCGTTCCATCATCCCAGGCAATACCGCCTTGATCAGGTAGAAGGCTGGGAATAGGTTGGTGCGCATCACCGTGTCCCATTCTTCATTGGTCACATCCAATATCGGCCGGTGGGGACGAATGGCTACGTTGCTGACCAGCACGTCAATCTTGCCCAGGGCGCTGATGCCCTCTTCAACCATCTGCTGAACCCGGGCCGGGTCGGTGACATCGCCCATGGCAATGTGGGTGTTCGCGCCCAACTCCCGACACTGGGCGGCTACTTCCTCCAGTTCCGGCTGGCTGCTGCGGGTGTTCAAAACCAGGTCGGCGCCCTCCCGGGCAAAGGTCAGCGCAACCTCCCGGCCAATGTTGCGGCTGGCGCCGGTAATCATCGCGGTCTTACCTGCTAAACGCATCTATTTCCTCCGGTGCGGGTTGGTTTTCGCTTCCATCGGGGGGAGAGAATTCACTCTCATCCCTTCGGCAAGCATGTCCTGAGCTTGTCGAAGTGGCTCAGGACATGCCTAGCCTCCCCTTAGCAAAAGGGGAGGGACTTATTGGACACCCTCTCAGAGGAGACTAAACATGCCGAACTGGAATCAGCGCGACTGGAGACCAATGCTCATCGTCCTGGCGTTGGCGGCGATGACTCTCTTGATTGCCGCCTGTGCCGATGCTGCGCCAGCGGTTCCCAACAATGTCTCTCCCAGCATCGAGCAAATAGACATGTCCGAAACTATTGAACGTCTGCAACAAATAGCGCCCCAGTTACGACAGCACCTGGATCAAATGGATAAACTCAACGTGGGCCTGGTAAGCAGATGTTCGTCGGCTTATCCGCAAAAATGCATCCCGCCAGCGCCTCCGGTTCTGAAATGCAAGGACATAGGGCAAAAGAACTTCCTGGTGCTGCCCCCAGACCCGCATAATTTTGACCCGGACGGTGATGGAATCGGCTGCGAGGGGTAGGATTTACTGGAGTTAATTTATCCTATCCCCGTTCGTGGTGAGCTACGGAAGTAGGTCCGGAAGCATCACTCACCCCCAGTATCGTCTACCCTTTTGGCGAAGAGATTGGACCGATCAGCAACTCCGACGGCCA
>JACZRM010000042.1 GCA_022576105.1 Chloroflexota bacterium
GCCGTATCTTTTCTTGGGTCTCTAGCAGGGTATTTCTGGTGTGGCTTAGGAAATCTGTGATGGATTGGATCGGCTGGCCGGACTTGTCACTAGGAATCTGACTTGAGATCTGTCGGTTCATATCTCACCCCTCAACCCCAACCCTCGCCTTTTTGGGAGCTATTCTTGAACGCGAACATTAATCCCGACCATCGGCCCTCATCGGCACCGGCAATTTCCCTTCTCCCCAAAACCGGCGAACGATGCCTAGGCCCCGGTCAACACTTCTGGAACCGAGCCACGCATAATATAATGGCCGAAGCAATGTGGGTCAAGGGTAGGCCTCAAAGAAGCTGGGAGACGCCCCGCCGGTATCAGGGCAGCGACAAGCCGGTTTCCAGTCTTACCCGGTTTCCAGTCTTATTTGGTAGGCGCGGAACTATTTTCGGCGATGACCAGGGTCGCGACGTATTCTTCCAGTTTGATTTTCTGGTCCAGGATTGGATACGGCTCTAACTGCTCAAGCACTACAGTGAAGCCGTGCACGTCTATTGCTTTCCCAGCTAACTTGGTATCACCAACTTCAAAACTAAAAATGTCCAATTCTTTGCCGCCTAGATTGGCCCCAAGGACAATTTCCGCGCTGCCTCCCCTGAGGCAGAACGCGCCTTTAGCACAACGGCTGTCATCCAGCTTATAAAAAGTTAGGGCCAGGCCACTGGGGCTGAGCAGGACGGTCTCACCGCCACGCAGCTTCAGGATTGCCTTCTCTGCCAAGGTGGTGTCCAAGCACTGTAAGTTGGTGGACGAGATTTGCAGGTCAAATCTAGTGCCGTTGACAGTAGCCTGGTAGAACACGCATCTCTTAACAGTGTCGTCCAACGGAAATCTACTGGTAACCGAGCGAAATACCTGAGCACACAGTTGGTTGGGATCGGCTGGCCGGGAGTTGAATATCTCGACGGTAATGGACGTTCCACGGCGAGAAAAACTCTCGCTGCTGGGAGAATAACAAGAGTTGGGTAATCCAGAGATAACCACCAACTCAGCCTGCTGGGATGTGTTCTGGTCCAATTCCAGGGTCACGCTTTGAATCGGGGCCAGTTCTTCTACCAGCTCGGGCGGTTCGGCCGGTTGCGGAATAGCGGTCGGCGCTTCCTCAGGAGGTTCGGTGGGAGGTTCGGTGGTAGGAGGTTCGGTGGGAAAATCCGCGGGAGTTGCGGTCAATGTCGGATTGGGTACTGCCGACGCAGCGGGATTCTCGATTGTAGGCTCCACCGTGGCCAGCGCTGCCGGACCACACGCGACGAATAATATTGCCAAAAATAGCAAGGCCAGGGCCCCGACGATTGATGTACCGCTTCTCCTAACTATTTGGCCTCCTGTTTGCCCTCCGTGATTGTCTGACAATGGCATTAAGTCTCCCGCACCCGTATGGGAATCCCCGACCAGGCCCCTGATATGGTACACCATAATCGACATATCAGGCCTTCCGGATTATCTTCCGGGCCTGGTTCCTTTGGAGTGATAGCAGGGCAGAAGTGATAGCAGGGCAGAAGTGATAGCAGAGCAGACTGGCTAAAACCGATCAAAAACAGAAACGTCCCTTTAATGGCCCGAAACTCAGTGGGTTCAAAAGGCTGCGTCGCCTAAAGGCTGCGCCAAAACGCTGCCTTTGATGAGGATTAATACTAAATTGCAACCCTTTTACGCCAGGAAATGTCCGCCAATGATAATCTGTTGGTTGGCTTCTCCCATGATCAATTAAGACAGTTCAGGAGCGGTTCAGCGACGCGTCGGCAGCGTTGACGCTCCAAATCTGAGGACACGACAGCGCAGGAATCCAGGGCAAGTCCGCAGACTCTTTTGCAGAGCACATGACAAAAACCTCCGGTTAGCAAACTGTTAGCATTTTGATATAGAGAAGCCCCCTGGGACATTCCAGGGGGCTTTATTTGTGGCCAATTGTGGTGGGCCGTGGGGGGATCGAACCCCCGACACCCGGATTAAAAGTCCGGTGCTCTGCCAGCTGAGCTAACGGCCCGCGTTGGCTTCCCCGGAGGTTAATACAGAGACCAATACATGGGTCGCCTAACTCTGAGGAGGTTGTATTTTACCACATGGCGTCATCGACCAAATCAGTAAAACAGGCCCCAAAGATATAAGTGGCTCTGAAATTTACTATTGGCGGCCGAAGATTTTCCAAATCAAGGCTAAATCAATGCTTTTGCCCCTTGCCAGTTTGTGAAAAAGGGTGCATACTGACCACCGAGATTTCCTGGTGGTTCTAGCGGGGTGGACCCACCCGTTCCCATCCCGAACACGGTAGTGAAACGCCCCAGCGCCGACGATACTGCTTTGGTAACGGAGTGGGAAAATAGGTCACCGCCGGGATTTTATCGAAAAACCCGTAATTTCGGGCTTTATGGGTTTTATAAGGACCAGAACCTGCCCCCAGTCCCGATAGCTGAACTAACTTGGCGTCGATCAATTTCCCCTGACAAGCTATTGGCTGATTCCGGCTGGCGGGCGAATTCTGTGGTTTGGCCGTAATGAAGTCCCTTTACACTGCGTGGGCCCTCCAATATAATTGAGTGTATGCGAGCTAGACTCGCCAGCCCCGAACGTTCCACCATCAAAACCGGAATAGCGTAGGGATGCCTGAAGGGATTCACCTGAAGGGATTCAATAGAGTATTTGTCCGGTGGCAACCGTACTTGATTCCTATGCTGTACGGCATCACAGCAATCACGGTTCCTTACCTTAAGCCACTAGGAGCGGTAATATGGGAAGCAGATTCGAAAAATTCTCAGAGCGGGCACGCCGGGTTCTATCGCTGGCGCAAGAAGAGGCCCAGCGATTTAACCACAACTATATTGGCACCGAACATATTCTCCTCGGCTTGGTGAGAGAAACCGAAGGGGTGGCGGCCAGGGTGTTGTCCGGTTTGGGAGTGGACCTGAGCAAAGTCAGGTCTGCCGTCGAATTTATTATCGGTCGTGGTGAGAAGCCTACTCAGGGCGAAATCGGCCTGACCCCTCGAGCCAAGAAAGTGGTGGAATTGGCGGTAGATGAAGCCCGCCGAATGAACCACACCTACATCGGAACTGAGCATCTGCTAATTGGGCTCCTCAGAGAAGGCGAAGGCGTGGCCGCCGGTGTCCTGGAAAGCCTGGGCGTCAGCCTGGAGAAAGTACGGGCAGAGACCCACCGCATCCTGAGCAACAGCTCCCCCAGCGGCACTCAGGGAACCCGCAGCACCAGTCGTACTCCCACACTGGACCAATTGGGAATCGATCTAACGGTTGCCGCCCGGGCCGGCAAGCTTGATCCGGTAATTGGCCGGGAATCTGAGCTTGAGCGTGTAGTGCAGATACTAAGTCGCCGAACCAAGAACAACCCGGTTTTGGTCGGTGAGCCTGGCGTTGGTAAAACCGCCATCGTCGAGGCCATGGCCCAGCACATCAGCGACGGAGATGTGCCTGATACGTTGAAGGGCAAGCGCCTGGTCACTTTGGATATGGGCGCTCTGGTCGCCGGCACTAAGTATCGGGGCGAGTTTGAGGAACGACTCAAGAAGGTTATTGAAGAGATTAAAGCAGCTGGGAACTGCGTTCTCTTCATTGATGAAATACACACCATAGTTGGGGCCGGGGCCGCTGAAGGCGCAGTTGACGCATCAAACATCCTCAAACCCTCCCTGGCCAGAGGGGAAATCCAGTGCATCGGCGCGACAACTCTGGACGACTACCGTAAATACGTAGAACGAGACCCGGCACTGGAGCGGCGTTTGCAGCCGGTGCGGGTGGAAGAACCCAGTCAGGAAGAAACCCTGGAGATCCTCAGAGGTATCAAAGAGCGCTACGAAGACCACCACAACGTAGAAATCACCGAAGATGCTATAAAGGCAGCAACAACCCTGTCCACCAGGTTCATCCCCGATCGGAGCCTGCCCGACAAAGCCATTGATCTGCTGGACGAAGCCGGCTCCCGGGTTCGTCTACGGGGCAGCTCGAAACCCTCATCGGTCAAGGAAGCGATGAAGGCGCTGGACAACGTACGGAAAGAAAAGGACGAAGCCATCGCTTCCCAGCAATACGAATTTGCCGCTGAGTTGCGAGATCGTGAGCTGAATCTGAGTCAGAATCTAGACACTCTGGAAAAAGAGTGGCATGACGACCAGGGCAAAGACCGCGCCAAAGTCACTGAAGAAGACATCGCCGAAGTAGTCAGCATGTGGACCGGCATTCCGGTTACGCGCCTGGCTCAAGAGGAAACTACGCGTCTGCTCAATATGGAAGAGGAGTTGCACAAGCGGATCATCGGCCAGGACGAGGCTATCGTCAACATCTCCAAGGCAGTACGGCGAGCACGGTCGGGACTAAAAGACCCCCGCCATCCCATTGGAGTGTTCCTCTTCCTGGGGCCGACCGGGGTAGGCAAGACCGAGTTGGTGCGCGCTCTGGCTGAGTTCATGTTCGGCAATGAGGATAACATGGTCCGGCTGGACATGTCGGAGTTTCAAGAGCGGCACACTGTGGCCCGACTCATTGGCGCTCCTCCCGGCTACGTGGGATACGATGAGGGTGGTCAGTTGACTGAGACTGTCCGCCGGAAGAATTACTGCGCCATCTTGATGGACGAAATCGAAAAAGCCCACCCGGACATTTTCAATATTCTGTTGCAGATTTTCGACGCTGGACAGTTGACCGACGCCAGAGGGCGCCGGGTTGACTTCCGCAATTCAATCATCGTCATGACCAGCAACCTGGGGTCAGACCTGATTAAGCGGGACAGCAACCTGGGCTTCGCCGTCAAATCTGGTGAAGCGCAAGGCCGGCAACAGGCCCACGAGCGGATGAAGGAAAAGGTTATGGATGAGGTTAAGCGCTTCTTCCGTCCTGAGTTCTTGAACCGTCTGGACGCAACAATTGTCTTCCACCAATTGGACCAGCCTCAGATTCTCTCGATTGTAGATTTGATGATGGGCCTGGTCAGGAAGGAGCTGGCGGAGAAAGACGTGGATCTAGAACTCACCGAGGCCGCCAAAGCCTTCCTGGGTGAGAAGGGCTTTGATCCCGTGCTGGGCGCTCGGCCTTTGCGCCGGTTGATCCAGACTGAGGTTGAAGACAGGCTCTCCGACGAGTTGCTGGGCGGCAACATCAACGCCGGCGATGTGGCGGTGGTGGACCTGGATGATGATGGAAATATCGTCATCAAGACCAAACCCAAGGCCGAGGCCGAGCCCGAAGCTGAGACCGAAACCGAAACTGAGGCGGCGCCAGTTACTTAGCCCGGCCACCAAACTCGATTATCACTGACAGGAGGCCCGTTAAAAGGGGGCCTCCTGTTGTTATAATGGCCCCAAATGGCCAGACCAAAAGAGCAACCGCGCACCGTTTTTCTTTGCCAAGATTGTGGCTACGAAAGCTCCAAATGGATGGGGTTTTGTCCTGCGCCGGGCTGCGGATCAAGCATGCCCTTGGTCGAGACCAATGTTTCCCCCACAAAAACTCCTTCTCGCAACTCCTGGGTGGCCACCGCCGGAGAACCCCTTCAAGAACTATCAAGTCTGAACCCGGACGATCAACTTCGAATAAGGCTGCCATCGGAGGAGCTGAACCGGGTGCTGGGCGGCGGCATCGTTCCCGGATCAGTATTGTTGCTGGCTGGTGAACCCGGCGTGGGCAAGTCGACATTGCTGCTGCAAATTGCCCACTTTTTGTCGGCCAGCGGCCAGTCGGTGGTTTACGTGAGCGGGGAAGAATCTCCGCACCAGATCAAATTGCGATCACAGCGGTTGGGCCTGTCCGGCGAGGGCATTTTCTTACTTTCCGAGACCGACGTCGATCTGGTCATCTCCAGACTGGAAGAAAAGCGGCCGGCGCTGGTCATAGTCGATTCCATCCAGACCCTCTATACCCAGGATGCTCCGTCTGGGCCGGGCAGCGTAGTCCAGGTGCGAGAGTGTGGTCTCCGTCTGCTGCGCTGGGCCAAAAAGAGAAATGTGCCGGTGCTGATTGCCGGGCATATGACCAAGGATGGTTCGCTGGCCGGCCCCCGGGTCCTGGAGCACATGGTAGACGCCGTAATGTATTTGGAAGGGGAAGACCTCAACGCGTATCGCATTCTTCGCGTCGGCAAGAATCGCTTTGGTTCCACCACCGAAATCGGCGTTTATGAAATGACCGGGCAGGGTCTGATTGAAGTGCCTGACCCCTCTCGATCCTTGTTGGCCCAACGCTACGAGCAGGCGGTAGGATCGGCCCTGGTTCCAGTAATTGAAGGCACCAGGCCTCTGCTGCTGGAGGTCCAGGCCCTGACTTCTCCTTCCTACGCTCCGGTCCCCAGGCGGGTGGCCAATGGCGTTGATTACAACCGGTTGCTGATGCTTACCGCAGTCGCCAGCCGCCGCGCCGGCATCGACGTGACTGGACAGGATATCATCGTGAGTATCGCCGGCGGATTCAAGGTTACGGAACCGGCGATTGACCTGGGGGTGGCGTTGGCCATCGCTTCCAGTCTCTATAATCGGGCTATCGATGCTGGGTCGGTGGTGTTTGGTGAAGTGGGACTCAGCGGGGAATTGCGAAGTGTGCCGCAAATTGAGCGGCGGATTAATGAGGCAGTCAGGCTGGGCCTGTCCCGATGTATTCTGCCGGAGACCGCCCGACGGGATGTTGGGTCTTCGGCCGGGGCTGAACTGGTTTACGTTAGAACCTTGCGGCAGGCGCTGCAAGCGGTTTTGGGGGATACTGGTCTGGTTGCCCGCCAGAACGGGCATCAGCCCGAAGTTGTCGAGTCGGTTTAAGCCCCTATATTCTGCAGAAATTCCCTGAGTCTTTCCCAGAGTTATTCATGAATAACCGACCATTTTGGGCGGTTGACTTTTCCCGGCGGCGGCTGTTAAATTCATTAGAATATACTCTGTCCAAGATGGAGGTACTCGAGAATGGGAAGACGCCTGTTTAAGGAGCTAGACCGGTCATACGGTTTTGACGAAGTGGCGATTGTTCCCGGAGAAGTTACCATCAACCCAGAGATGACATCTACTAAAATGAATCTGGGTAAACATTCTTTCGATGCGCCGATGATGGCATCGGCGATGGACGGCGCGGTCTCCCCCCGCTTCGCCGTATTGATGCATGAGATGGGCGGCTTGGGAGTGCTGAACGCTGAAGGGCTATATACCCGATACGAGGACCCGTATTCGGTTCTGGAAGAAATCACCTCAATGCCCCAAGCAGAGGTGACTCAGTACTTGCAGCGGGTTTACTCCGAACCAATAAAGGAATACCTGGTAGGGACCCGTGTCGAGGAGATCAAAAAGTCCGGCGCAGTATGCGCCGTTTCTTTTACCCCTCAAAATACCAAGCGAATGAGTCCGATGGCGGTGGAAGCCGGCGCTGACCTAGTTTTTGTGCAATCGACCGTGACCACGGCCCGGCACATGTCCCGCAGCTACAAGGGGCTCATTTTTTCTGAGTTGATCAATTCCCTCAATGTTCCGGTGATAGTCGGAAATTGCGTCACTTACAACGTGGCCATGGAGCTGATGGAAACCGGAATTGAGGGAATTTTGGTGGGAGTAGGGCCGGGGGCGGCCTGCACCACCAGAGAAGTTACCGGCGTTGGCGTACCCCAGGTTACCGCCACTCTGGAGTGTGCGGCCGCCAGGGAAGACTACTTCCATCGGACTGGTCGGTACGTCAGCGTAATTACCGACGGCGGTATACGCACCGGGGGCGATGTATGCAAGTCCCTGGCCAGCGGCGCCGACGGAGTTATGCTGGGTACGCCTTTTGCCCAGGCGGAAGAAGCGCCAGGCCGAGGTTTCAACTGGGGGATGGCCAATGCGAACCCGGATTTGCCCCGAGGTACCCGAATCAAGGTGGGAACCGTGGGCAGTCTCAAGCAGATAATGTACGGGCCTACATCGGTAACCAACGGGACTCAGAATCTGGTGGGGGCGCTACGGGTGGCGATGGGAATGTGCGGGGCCTACACGGTGCGCGACTTCCACAAGGCGGAAATGGTGGTTGCCCCCGCGATCAAGACCGAAGGCAAATTCTTCCAACACGCTGACTAGGGCGGTTACTCTACGGCGACTCGTTAAGGCCTCCGCATCCACGGGGGCCTTAGTCTTTTGGTTGCCAGTACTCAGTTTGACGCGTGTACCTATAGTAGATAGACTAGCTGCCATTAACCGGCTGCGTTAAGGCTGGAGCGCATCGCGTCTGGCCGGGAATCTAAACCTGAAAGGAGTTAATTGATATGGAATTTGGACTTGAAGGAAAGTACGCCTTTGTTGGTGGCGGCGGTAGGGGTATTGGCAAGGCCATCGCCCGTGAATTGGCTAAGGAAGGCGCCGATGTGGTCATCGCATCTCGCACCCTGGACCAACTGGAGCAGTCAGCGCGGGAAATTGAAGACGAGACCGGGCGGCGGATCATACCGATGGCTCTGGATGTAACCAAGCGTGACCAGGTGGACCGAGTGGTCGCCGACGCGGCCCAGCAATTGGGCGGACTTCATATCCTGGTGAACAGCGCCTCCCTACCCGGCGGGTCTCCCAGCGCCGTCGGCCCAATTGAGGGAATTGATGATGATGAGTTGATTGGCGACTTCGATGTGAAGTACGTCGGCGCGTTGCGTTGCGCCCGAGCCGCCATCCCCTTGCTGAAGGAGCAGGGCTGGGGACGCATTATAAACATTAGCGGCGGCAACGCCCGCAACGCCGGTAACCTCAGCGGCGGCGCCCGAAATGCATCCCTGGTGCACTTTACCAAGACCTTGTCTAATCAGCTGGGACGGTTTGGCATTACCGTAAACTGCATCCATCCCGGCACCACGCGGACTGAGCGGACCCCAGGCCTGATCGAAGCTAGAGCCAAGCAATTGGGAATCCCAGTGGATGAAGTTGAGTCTCACGATTTCGCGCCCGACTCTCCTCGAGGCAATGCCATCTGCCGGATGGTTGATGCCTCAGAGATCGGCTACTTCACCGCCTTCTTGGCTTCGGACAAGGCTTGGGCCATCACTGGGGAAGTCATTGCCGCCGGCGGCGGGGTGGGCACTTCAGTTTATTACTAGGGTAGCGTATCAGTTCGCCGCGCCAAGAATGGAGCTCTGTCACAGCGGCGAAGGCCGGTGCCCAGATACTGTAGCGGTTGAGACGCTCTGATAGATTCCGGCGCAAGCCGGAATGAAGAGGATTAAGCTGACGCACTACCATTACTGAGCAGGACTGGACAATACCTGCCGCTTCATTTAACGTATTTACAGTAACGTATTTACAGATCAAACATTCGAAATTGGGAGGTAACCAGGGTATGGTTGTCGAATCTCGCACCATCCAGATTCTTGATCCCCGTCCCGAAGACGTGCCGGAGGCCAAAAGCCTCAGCGAACAGTTGCCCGGCTTGGAAGGTAAGGTCATCGGTCTGCTGGAAAACCGGAAGTATCACGCCGATTCCTTCCTGCAAGAATTGCAGACAATCCTGGAAAAGGACTATGGCGCCAAGAAAGTCGTCTACGCCCGCAAGTTCACCTTCAGCGCTCCCTGCGCCGATGAGACTATTGATTCCCTGATTGAAGAGTGCGACGCGGTGGTGCACGGTATCGCGGATTGAGGGTCCTGTACGGCGTGGGGTCTCCACGACACAGTAGTAACCGAATCGCGAGGAGTACCGTCAGTCAGCGTAATTACCAGCTCCTTCACTCGTGCGGCCAAAACCAGGGTAGCTTCTTTGGGAATGCCCGATGCCCGCATAGTGGTTCTGCCCAGCCCGTTGGCATCGCGTAGCGTCGATCAAGTGCATGAGTTGGCCCACGAGTATGCCCAAGAAATTGTGGGCATGCTGACCAAGAATTAGCTTCAAGCAGCCCCTTCATCAATCGAAGGGGCTAGCATTTTCTAAGAGGATAACAACATTGACTCAACCCACCCTCAAGTCCCGCCGCATTGAGGTTTCAGAAGCCTTTGACGTGGTGCAGGATTATTACGAAGAGCAGGGCTGGACCGACGGGCTGCCGGTGGTGCCGCCCACGGAGCCGCTGGTCCGCGAGATGCTGGCTTCCCACGGCGGGGACCCCTCCCACTCCCTGGGAACCCTTCAGCCCCGCAACTCCCAGGCAACCCTGGAGAAACTGGCCATCAACGCCGTCATGGCCGGCTGCCAACCCGCTTACTTCCCGGTGGTGGTGGCGGCGGTCAAAGCGGTCCTCGATAAGGAC
>JACZRM010000043.1 GCA_022576105.1 Chloroflexota bacterium
CTCCCGGCCGAAGTGGATGGCGTCGTTGAGGGGATCGAAGCCGCGCAGGATGAAGGTGGTGCAACCGGCCTGATAGTAGTCCAGCAGCGATTCCACTACTTGTTCGGCGGTGCCCACCAGACAGGTGGTGTTGTCCGCCCCGGCATTGGCCGGGTCTTCCCGCTGCACCCCGATCATGCCGATTATCTGGACCTGTTTTAGCTGCTGATTCATCGGGAATACCACCCGTAGCCGACAATTGGAAAGGTTGAAAAAGTATAGCATAGGCTCTGGCCAGTCCAGATCGCGTGGAGTGGTTAAGGTTTCTTGACCCCTACCGGCAGAATCCATAGACTCATGCCAGCAGGAGTGCCGGCGGTACCCTTGAAATTGCCCGCACTTGCTGTTGAGGCATATCAGCCAGGAGGAGAATAATGCGGCGAGCCGCCTTCGTGTTCGACGACACCCTGTCCGGCCATGTGCTTGGTGAGAACCACCCCATGCAGCCCATCCGTCTGAAACGTACCTACGACCTGCTCGCCGCTTATCACGCCTTCGACGACAAAAATTCACTGCTGGTCAAGCCCAGGGAGGCCAGTGAAATCGAGGTCGGCTGGCTCCACGATGGCGATTACATCGCCGCGGTCCGCAGCTTGAGCCTGGGTCTCAGCGGATACCACCCGGAACAATATGGATTTAGCGTTCAGGGGGATAACCCCATCTATTCAGGCATGTACGACGCCGCCCTGCTCAGCACCGGCGCATCTCTGGTAGCGGCGGAACTGGTCGCCTCTCAGCAGGTGGACGTGGCGTTCAACATCTCCGGAGGATTGCACCACGCCGCCGCCGGCCACGCCTCCGGATTCTGCATCTTCAACGACCCAGTCATCGCCATCAAGTATTTCCTGGAGCAGGGGAAGCGAGTTGCCTACGTGGATATCGACGCGCACCACGGCGACGGCGTACAGGAAGCATTTTTCGACGACAACCGGGTGCTGACCATCTCGCTGCACGAGTCGGGGCGCTTTCTGTTTCCAGGCACCGGTTTCACATCGGAGAACGGCAGCGGCGAAGGCTCCGGCTATGCGGTGAACCTGCCTTTCTACCCCTACACCGAAGACGACTTATACCTCTGGGCCTTCCGGGAGGTGGTGCTGCCGTTAGTCAAGGCTTTCGCTCCCGATGTTCTGGTAACCCAACTGGGCATCGACAGCTACCACAGCGACCCTTTGACCCACTTGCAGGTGACTTCCCGAGGATTTACCGAAGCGATTACCGAGTTTGCCAACCTGGGGTTGCCCTGGCTGGCTTTGGGCGGAGGCGGGTACGACCTGAGCGCGGTGGCCAGGTGCTGGACGCTGGCCTACGGGGTGATGCTAGGTGAGGAATGGCCCGACCGGATTCCAGCAGATTACGCGGAACTACATGGCATGAAGAGCCTGCGGGATACTGTGGCGCTGGATGTCCCGGCCCAGGTTCGGGCCGAGGCCAGGAATCTGGCCGAAGAGAGTGTGGCGACCATCAAGAGCGAAATATTCCCAAAACATCAATTGGGCGGTTGACCGTGACTGTTTCTTCCCTTCTTTGCTAACTCCCATCTAATACCATTTAGGTCCATAATGTGCCTGTTTTTGTAGGGGCGCACGGCCGTGCGCCCCTACGGAATCACCCAGGACTTTTGCGCGGCCTTTACACAAAATTGGCATAATTAGGGCGAAAACGGGGCATTCCAATACGAATTAACGCAAGGTTTAAAAACAAGTCAGGGCACAGTGAACTGTGCCCTGACAAGCTTTAGTTTCTATGTGCCTCGAACAGTCGGGAAGCGCTGCTAATTTACCTCGTGCTCCTCTTTGAGCATTTCCTTGGCCACGTCGCCAACATTGGCCTCAATACAATCTCTCAAAGCCGAGTAAACCGACTTCTTGACGGCCTCCATCATCCAACTCTCAAACTCTGGATTGGTCTGGTAGCTGGATTTGGTGGCGATCAATCGCTGCAGCAGACTCAAATAATGGTACTGTAAAGGAGTCAGTGCCTGGTTCACTCCTTCGATTACAAATGTACCTTCGGCTCCCAGAACCTCTTGATCTGCGCTGTCTTGTGGTGCGTTCATATTCCATCTCCAAGACTCAGCCCCTTATATGGGCTAGGCTGGCACTATCTAACATTATACCAGACTCTGGTGAATCACTGAATAGAGTTTAGCCACCCAATTTTAGACCTCTCGGAACTCCCCTTCTACAGTGGTACCCCCTTGTTCGTCGTCGGCCGGGGGTGGTTCCTCGGACATACCGTCGGTGGGGGCGGCGTCGCCGGGCTGCCCGTAGACCGCCTGACCGATTTTCTGGACCGCGCTGTTCAATTCAGCCATTGTCGTTTGCATCTCAGCAACGTTGTTGGCTTCGACGGCGCTCTTCAGCGTGGTCAACTTGCCCTCAATCTCAGTTTTCAGGTCATCCGAAATTTTGTCGGCATTGTCCTGAATCAGCTTTTCCGTGCTGTACACCAGGGAGTCTGCCTGATTCCGAGTTTCAACCTCGGCCCGGCGACGCTGATCATCACCCTCGTGGACCTTGGCTTCATCGACCATCTGGTCGATCTCATCCTTGGACAACCCGGAACTGGCCTGAATCACTATTTTTTGCTCCTTGCCAGTGCCTTTGTCCTGAGCCGACACACTGAGAATGCCGTTGGCGTCAATATCGAAGCTCACATCGATCTGGGGAACACCTCGGGGCGCGGGCAGAACCCCGTCCAAAATGAACCGACCAATCGATTTGTTGTCGGTAGCCAGGGACCGCTCGCCCTGCAGCACGTGAATATCCACGCTGGTCTGGCTGTCGGCGGCGGTGGTAAAAGTCTCGGTCTTCCTGGTGGGAATCGTCGTGTTGCGCGGAATCAAGGTTGTCATCACACTGCCCAGGGTTTCCAGTCCCAGTGTCAGCGGATTAACGTCCAGCAGCACAATGTCGCCGACATCTCCGGTCAGGATGCCTGCCTGGACCGCCGCGCCCAGGGCTACCGCCTCATCCGGGTTGACCGACCGGCTGGGCTCCTTGCCGAATATTCCCTTTACCTTTTCCTGGACCGCCGGCATACGAGTCATGCCACCCACCAGAATCACGTCGTCCAGGTCACCTGAAGCCATTCCGGCATCGGTCATGGCCTGTTTACACGGCCCCTCGGTGCGGCCAATCAAGTCCACAACCAACTGTTCCAACTTGGACCTGCTCAGGGTTTTGATCAAGTGCTGAGGGCCGCTGGCGTCGGCGGTAATGAAGGGCAGGTTTATCTCGGTCTCAATAGTGCTGGATAGTTCTATCTTGGCCCGCTCCCCGGCGTCCCGCAGGCGCTGCAAGGCCATCTTGTCGTTGCGCAAATCAATGCCGGTCTCCTGGCGAAACTCCTGCAGCAGCCAGTCTAGAATTTTTTCATCGAAGTCGTCGCCACCCAGGTAGGTGTCACCGTTGGTGGACTTGACTTCAAATACCCCCTCACCCATCTGCAAGATGGTTATATCAAATGTTCCACCACCAAGGTCAAACACCGCAATGGTTGCGTCGGCATTCTTTTTATCCAGACCGTAGGCCAACGAGGACGCCGTCGGCTCGTTAATAATGCGGAGGACGTCCAGGCCGGCAATGGTCCCAGCGTCTTTGGTAGCTTGACGCTGGGCGTCGTTGAAGTAGGCCGGAACGGTGATAACTGCTTGGGTTATCTTTTCTCCCAGCTTGGACTCGGCGTCTTGGCGAATTTTTTGAAGCACCATTGAGGACACCTGAGGGGGAGCGTAGCTCTCCCCAGCCATCTCAACGTGGGCATCTCCATTGGAGGCCCTAACAATCTTATACGGCAGCCGGTCGATGGCGGTTTTGACTTCCGCGTCATCGAATTTACGGCCCATCAGCCGCTTCACGGAAAACACGGTGTTTTCCGGGTTGGTCACCGCCTGTCGCTTGGCGGTTTGACCAACGTATCTTTCACTGCTTCTGGCGTTTACGGCAACCACCGAGGGGGTCAATCGTGCGCCTTCGGCGTTTTCCACCACAACCGGGTCGCCAGCCTCGATTACGGCGGCGACCGAGTTGGTCGTGCCCAGATCTATGCCCAGGACTTTAGCCATCTTGTAGTCTCCTTAAGGTTCGGTAGGTTACCGGTCTGGTTGGTTTTCAGGGTCTAACCAGCCACTTCAACTATCGGGCTGCTATATATATTGGACTAACGAATTTATCGAGCAACTATGACCTGGGCCGGTTGTATCACCCGGTCATGCAGCCGGTAGCCGTTGCGTACTACTTCCGCCACGTGTCCAGAGGGACATTTGGTGGTTTCCTCAGTCCCTATTGCCTCGTGCTCCAGAGGATCAAACTGGACTCCGATGGCCTCGATCTGGGACACGCCCTCGGATTCTAGCAGGTTTGATGCCTTCCGTTGAATTAACCTGACCCCTTCCAGCCACGGATTGCTGGACTCGTTCTGGTCGGCATGGTCAATGGCCAGGCCCAACTCATCCAATACCGGCAGCAGCTTGATAATCAACCGGCTGTTGGAATACTGCTGCAATGAGATGCGTTCTTCATCAGCCCGCTTTCGATAGTTGACCATCTCCGCCTGAGCACGTTGGGCCGTATCTCGATTTTGTTCTGCCTCTTTAAGAGCATCTCCCAAGTCGTTGCTGAGAGCGGCGACCTGCTCCTCCAGACTCAGGTGCTCGTATTTGGCTGACAATTTCGGTTTATCAATACTCTGGTCATCAAAATTCTGGCCAGCAACATCCTGGTCGGACAACTGCACCTCATCTGCTTCATTGGTCATAGATCATTCCTGCTCAATGGTTTTCGGGCCCGCCAACACTGGATTCTACTCTTAGATACTACTGCTCCAGAGGTAAGTTCAAGTTGCGGAAGAGCTGCAATATTTCCTTTTCCACCATTGCTTTGGCCGGATCATCATCCGACAGAGGGGCGGTACGTTCCCAAAACCCAAGGAGATTCTCCACTAATGCCAGCGCAAATACAACCCCATTCAGGTTCAGACCCAAATTGTCGGTCAAATGCCGGATTAACTTGATCCTGCGAATGTCATCTTGAGAGTAGAGCCGCAGCATCCCCACCGTGCGCGCCGGATTGATCAGACCCAACCGCTCATATTTGCGCAGAGTTTGCGGGTGCATCTCCAAGATACGGGCGGCCACGCTGATGACGTAGACCCCTTCGACTTGAAATTCCTGCTCGGTGGGCTTCTGCTCCCCGGGAGAGTTACTATGAGAGCCGCTGGGAGCCAGCTTCCGGGCCAATGAAGCTTGTTCCGGCGGCGGCGGCGGAAACTGAACCCGAATGTCGACTGCTTCTCGAACCCTGGTCCTGTATCGATCCTGCACTAGGCTGCTCCATAGATGGAAATGTAACTTGAGTTAAAATATACTTGTTGACACGCCTCATGTCAAGGTTTATGATGTATTTGGTTTATGTCAATTAACTCACTGCGAGTAAACATAGGCTAACCCACCAGGAAGGAAGTGGTTCAGAAATGATCGGATTCAAAGGTTGTCCCAAGTGCCATGGTGACCTGTACCTGAACAAAGACATGTACGGCAAGTATATCAGTTGTCTGCAGTGCGGCTACATGAAAGACTTGCCCAGGGAATCAAAGGAATCAGCGGTAGAAATCCGGCAGCCGGTAGCCGCCGGGACCTCTGAGCTAAGCAAGGCAGCCTAGTTTACTTCCGCAGCCAGGTTCGAGCAAGTAACTTGCTCGGCATTAAACCGCCCCGGTCGCTAGGACGACCGGGGCGGTTTCTTTTGTTTGGTGGAAGACCGGATACAAACTTTACTTGGTTAACTCGGGCCAGAAGCGTTCTTCCTGCCAGGGGTCGGCGTTGTTGTTATAGCCCCGCTGCTCCCAAAATCCCGGCGAGTCCTCCGACAGCAGTTCAATGCCATTGACCCACTTGGCGCTCTTCCAGGCGTACCTGCTGGGAATAATCAGCCGCAGGGGCCAGCCGTGGTCTTTACCCAATTCTTCACCGTTCTGCTTGTGGGCCAATATGCCTTCGGCCATGGCCACCTCCAACGGCAGGTTGGTGGTGTAGTCCCCGTAGCAATGGGCCATCACGAACCGCGCCTCGGCTTTGGGCTGGGCGGCGGCAACCAGGGTGGAGAAGAGCACGCCCTCCCAGGCATTGTCCAGCGAGCTCCACTGGGTGACACAATGAAAGTCGGCGGTAAGGCTCACCCAGTCCAGCTTGGTAAACTGCGCCCAGTCCAACTTGATCTCCTGTTCCACCAGGCCAAAAACCCGAATCTGCCAGGTATTGAGGTCTACCTGGGGCGGCGAACCGTAGGTCAGCACCGGAAATTTGTTGCTGAGGAACTGGCCGGGCGGCACCCGATCTCCCCTTCCCTGGTCCGGTGCCGTCTTTACCTGTTCGGGTCGCTTCAAGCCGAATTCTGGTTCCAAAATGTGGTCACCTGCTCAAATTCCCAAGAGTGTGTTCAAGAAAGCTGGCCTCTCCCCTTTGACCTGGGGGAGATTGAGAGGGGGTCGTGACCCCCATCCCTTCGGCTCTGCTCAGGACAGGCTTAACCTGCCCTCTTCGATAGGGGAAAGGTTAGGATGGGGCGTTTCCAAAACCGCCGTGCGATCACCCTTTGGCAAGGGTGATCTTTTAAGCATGTTCTAAGGTGTCGCCTTGATCTGACCGGACGATTCCTCGGTTATCCGGCCAATCTCAGCCGCCACTTCAACCCCGGCCGCCTTGAGCTCGGCCAGCAGTGCATCCTTCTTCTCACCGGCAACCGAGATCATTAGCCCGCCCGAAGTTTGGGCATCGCAAAGCAACAATTGCTGTTGCTCAGTCAGGTCGGGAGACCATTTGACGGTATCCGCCACGCTCTGCAAGTTGCGGTGGGTGCCGCCAGGCGCCACACCCTGGTCCAGCAACTCCCATACGCCGGGCAGCACCGGCACACCGCTAAGTTGCACTTCGGCGGTAACTTTGCTGCCCCGCACCATCGATTTCAGATGTCCCATCAGGCCGAAACCGGTTATATCGGTGGCCGAATTCACTCCGACTTTCATCATGGCCTCAGCGGCGGCCCGGTTCAGGGTGCTCATGTTCCTGACCGCCTCCTGCAAGTCTGCCGCATCAACCTTTCCCTGCTTGCCGGCGGTGGTAATGATGCCGGTGCCCAGGGGCTTGGTCAGCACCAGAACGTCGCCAGGACGCGCTCCGGCGTTGGTCACCTGTTTGCCCGGCTCAACGATGCCAACCACGGACATGCCATATTTGGGTTCCGGGTCGTCCACGGTGTGCCCGCCGGCGATCAAGCAGTCGGCTTCACTGGCTTTGGCATATCCGCCGCGAAGCACCTCGGTCAGGATGGCTTTGTCCAGCGACAAAGGAAATCCCACGATATTGAGGGCCAGCAACGGTTTGCCCCCCATGGCGTAAACATCGCTAAAGGAGTTGGCGGCGGCAATGCCGCCGTACTCGAAGGGGTCGTCGGTTATCGGCGGGAAGAAATCGACGGTCATAATCAACGCCGTCTGGTCATTCAAACGGTATACCGCCGCATCGTCCCCAGTCTCGGTGCCCACCAACAGGTTGGGATGGGTCATCACCGGCAATTTGCTCAGGACCTGGACCAGGTCCTCTTGACTAAACTTGGCGGCTCAACCAGCGCAGTGGGACAGTTCAGTTAAGCGTATTTCACTGGCCTGCATTGCTATTCTCCTCGCATCGATCAGCATACGATGAATCGATTCTAGCTTGTTCCGGGTAGACCCTACAAATAGTATCATACCGCCCCCTGGCGCGCTGCATAACCCAGTCAGGGTTCCCAAGGCTCCCCCGGCTCAACCATCATGCCCTTCACTATTCTGGTGGCTTGCTCTTAGACCAGACCATTACTAGAATTCCAACTGTAGGGTCGACACAATGGACCCGCCCCGAACCAGGCGCCCGGCGATAATTTGCTTTCGAACTTGGACGCCTTCCCTGATAGTGCTTAAAATGAAGGAATCTAACTCTGCGGGGAAACTATAATGGCAAACTACTTGGTGACCGGTTGCGCAGGATTCATCGCTTCCAAAGTAAGTGAGTTGCTGCTGGAGCAAGGTCACGAGGTCACCGGCATTGACAACCTGAATGATGCCTACGACCAACGCCTGAAGGATTGGCGGCTAAGCCAGATCAAGGGCAAGCCCGGGTTCAGCTTTCACAAATTGGATATCTGCGACCAGGCCGGACTAAGGCGAGTCTTTGACCAAAAGTTTGATGCGGTAATAAATCTGGCCGCCAGGGCCGGAGTGCGCCAGTCGGTTGAGGACCCCTGGGTTTACTTTGAGACCAACGTAACCGGGACGCTGAATCTGCTGGAACTATGCCGCGAACACGACATTGGCAAGTTTGTCCTGGCGTCTACTTCCAGTCTGTACGGCTCCAACAACCCCATGCCCTTCAGAGAAGACGCCGATACCAATGGCCCGCTTTCGCCCTACGCTGCCTCCAAGAAGGCCGCCGAAGTGCTTTGCTACACCTATCATTATTTGTACGGGATCGACATCACCATACCCAGATACTTCACCGTGTACGGCCCAGCCGGTAGGCCCGACATGAGCCTCTTTCGCTTTGTCCAGTGGATTTCCAAGGGAGACCCGGTGACGATATTTGGAGATGGGAGCCAGTCACGAGACTTCACCTACGTAGATGACATCGCCCGCGGGACCATCGCCGCGCTGAAGCCGGTGGGGTATGAGATGGTCAATTTAGGATCAGACCGGCCAACGGTGCTGATGGACACCATTAAAATGATTGAGCAGAAGCTGGAAGAAAAGGCTAACCTGGTCTACCAACCGGCCCACGCCTCCGACGTTCCGGCAACCTGGGCCGACATTGGCAAAGCCAAAGGCATGCTGGAGTGGCAACCCCAGACTACCCTGGATCAGGGCATACAAAACCTGGTTGACTGGTACCAAGCCAACGAGAGCTGGACCCGTGAGATTAAGACTTAGGGGCTCCTGGCCCAGGTACTAAATTATCGACCAGAACCAGGACCATTCCCCGGCTTGAATATTGGCTACAACCCGTACCCCATCCCCTTGCTAACCCCTATTGGCTGGTTTACAATTCATGCTTGTGAGGTCGTTGTGAGGTGCTGTGAGGCTAGAGATTGACCAGCACGCTACAGGCAAGGCCTAAAATCGCGACCTTGACGCGCGCATCGGTTCAACACACCTTCTTATAAGGGGTGGGCAATAGCTCACCGATAGTTCCGTTGAGGCCCAGCGCTGATTGCATGCGTAAGAAAAGTATGCGGGGCTGAAGTTGACATCTTTAGCACACCAAGACAGTAACCAGTCTCCCAGCAAATGGTACATCATTCGTACTGAACCTCAAGCGGACTCCGCGGCGGCTTCGGAGCTCCGTAGTGCTGGATTCGATATATTTTCTCCTCTGGTAAAGTCCCAAAAGGCCAACAAGGTTAACTATTATGCGCCCCTTTTCCCTGGCTACATATTCCTGAAATGGGATATGGAAGGCGCGGGCAAACCCTCCCTGCAAAGAGCGCCGCACGTGTCTGGCTGGGTGAATTTTGAAGGCGTTTCCCCGGCGGTTCCCGACGAGGTAGTCAGCGAACTGGCCAGCCGGATTGAAAGTATAAACGACAGTGGAGGTCTCTGGCGGCGGTTTAAAGCCGGCGATAGAGTTCGCATTGTCTCCGGGAAATTGGAGGGTCTGGGCGAGGTTATAGAATCGACCAACTCACCTCAGAGCAAGGTAAGGGTTCTGATGGATTTCATGGGTCGCCTGATTCCAGCCCAGGTTCCCTGGAGCAGTTTACAACCCTTGGAAAACTACGCAGATGAGCAGCTTCGGCCTCCCCGGCGCACCCGTGGCCGAGGGCGCCCGATTCGTAATCCCAAGCCCGCGTCAGTTGGCGCCAGTTAACCGAGCCAATTCTCTGACATAGCTCCTGCTCGTCGTAGCCACTGCTCCGAGCAGACAGCCAATAATCCGTAATAAGTCGCTTGAATAGGGTCGACACGGCGAAGCATGGGGAAAATCGGCGTGGTTAACGGCCAGCCTATTTTTAAGCGGCAAACATTTCAGATAGCCTCCACATTTTTAGGATCAAGTTCTTTGGTGGGCACACAACGAATTGTTACCGATAGTCGCCATACCGGCCAGAATGAAATCGACCAGGTTCCCAGGAAAGGTGCT
>JACZRM010000306.1 GCA_022576105.1 Chloroflexota bacterium
GGTATTATAAGGCCCCACCACAAAGTGTCGTGTAATAAGCTCCCACCAGGGGAGGGAGAACTTGTCCGCTCGGCCTGAGTTTATCGAAGGGACAAGCTGGTCGAAGCGTGGGCAGGCATATCCTAAGCAAGTGATTTTAACAGTGGAGTAGGAAGACACTATGGAACGGACTCTGGTATTGGTGAAGCCTGACGGGGTGCAACGCGGGCTGGCGGGAGAGGTTATCTCACGGTTGGAACGGCGGGGACTGAAGATAGTTGCGATGAAACTGATGCAAGTGGATGAATCGCTGGCTAGACAGCACTACGGAGAGCATGTTGACCGCCCCTTCTTTCCGGGGCTGGTCAGTTTCATAACTTCGGGGCCGATCGTCGCCATGGCCTGGGAAGGAGAGAATGCCATCAGCCTGGCTCGGCAGACCATGGGGGCCACCAACCCGGTAGACTCAGCTCCGGGCACCATCCGGGGCGACCTGGCAATCAACATCGGGCGCAACCTGGTGCACGGCTCCGACAGCCTGGAATCGGCCCAGCGGGAACTGGGCCTGTTTTTCACGCCGGGGGAGATTCTCAGCTACCAGCGCAGCACCGACCCTTGGATTACTGAACCCTAACTACCTGCGGCGCCCGCGCCCAAAGTCGTTCCAAGGCGAAGTATTCGCGTTCTTCCGGCCCGAAAATGTGGACAATCACGTTGCTAAAATCCAGCAGCACCCAACCTGAACCTAGGGCGCCTTCCCGGTGAAATCGGCTAATTCCCGCTTTCTCCAACGCCTCGCTAATGTCTTCTTCCAGGGATTCAACTTGCCGCGACGACTGGGCGGTCATAATTACAAAGTAATCGGCAAAGGAGGCTATTTGACGCAAGTCCAGCATCACTATGTCCTCAGCCAGGCTTTCCGAGGCCACTGAAACCACCATCTGGGCCACTTCCGTCGGGTTCAGGGTATTTCCTCCTGTATCTGAGACCTAAGTTCGCGGGCATAACCGTAAAAGTACACTGGAGTATATTCCACTCCTGTAGGGCGGTCAACGCAAAAACTCCTCGGCGGGAGCCAGCAAGCCTATCATGCTTTTTATCCGGTTAAAAAGCCGGTCTCAATACGGCCTCTCGGCCAACTCGACCAACGTAGCGCTCAGGGAGAATGAGCGTATTGAAATCCCCTGCGGGCATTGGCAAAGCACAACGAAATCCCACCCAGTCGCGTTCAGCCTGGCTCGGAGATTATTGCTATCAAGTGCTACACTCATTAATATCCGATACAAGTCCTCAACCCGCTCTGTAGGTGAAAACATGAAGCGTTTCCTCGCCGTGCCGCTGGTGATGTTGGCGGTCCTGTTCCTGACCGGCTGCACCACAGCTTCGCAGGGCGTCGATGTGCAGAACCTGGTCCCCGCCGACGCCAATCTCATCGCACAGGTCCAAATACAGAGAATCCTGAATGACGCCGACTTCGAGAAGTTGTATCGTCAGGCCCCCAAGGGCCCCGCAGTTCCCCAGGATTTTGACGGGTTGATGGACCTGGCTGAGCAAGAAACAGGTATCGACATCCGGCAATTTACCCAGGTAGTGTTGTTTGCCGATGTCTCTCAAAAAGAAGATTATTTTGGGGTTATCGCCATTGGTTCGGTCAACGAAACAAAAATAATCGAGGCAATTAACGCCGGCGGTGACGCAAAACTGGAGGCTACAGATTTTCGCGGTGTGCGGGTCTACCGTGACCAACTGGATGAAGACACCCCCTACATTGCGTTCCTGGATGGTGAGACCACCATCATTGGCACCCAGTTGGCGGTACACAATGTTATCGCCGTTCAGCAAGGCAGCATGGCCAGCATCAGCGGCCAGGTTTACGAGACCTTCATCGGCCTGGGCAATCCTCTGGTCAGCCTGGCGGTGGCCGTCCCTCCCGAGGCTTTTGACGCAATTGAGGAATCCCTGGGCAGCGCCCAAGGATTCGGAATGCTGCCAGCGATGGTTGCGATTCAAGATATTGAAGTGGTGGGCATTCTGATTGACAAGCTGGGCTCCGATATAAAGATTGTATCCAAAGTCGGGTTTGTCGACGCCTCGTCGGCCGCCGAGATGGGTAACACCCTGGACGGACTGTTGAAGCTGGCCGCCGGGTTTATTCCAGAGGAAGGCACCCGGCAGTTGATCAAGAAGTTGCAGCTAAACGTCAACGGCCGCTTCATCACCATCAGCCTGCAGGTTCCTCTGTCAGAATTGCAAGAAGTCACCCGGGATTTGGCTCCAGACCTGGGCGGTACCTACTAGCGGGGACGCTCCAATAATCCTTGACCCCTTACCTTGAAGACCCCTTGAAGACCCCTTAAGACCCCTTGAAAACTCTTGCCGACTGACCGTCTTAACGTAACGGCCCACGTGTGGGCCGTTACTATTTAGCTCCAACGCTTCCCCAATTGGGCCGGTATCCCAGCGTTTACCAAGCGACTTTGGAGCAAATCCTATCTGGGACTACTCAGAAACCAGGCTTGCGTGTATAATATGCCTTCCTAAGCCCGGTGCTATTGTGATATATTTAACAATCAACCGATTCCTGTTCAGGC
>JACZRM010000044.1 GCA_022576105.1 Chloroflexota bacterium
AAGGCCCTCTGTGGAAGTTCGTCCAAGATGGCTTGAGATGCTTGGCATGCAAGTTTTTGCCGTTCCTGCCGGTCTTTAGCCTGACCCACCTCGCGTATCATGTTTTCAATCACCGGACTGCTGTAGCCACCAAAATTTGACCGACCGTCGGCGGAAAACTCTTGATAAAGCCGCAGGTAAGGGTCGCCGGTGGCAGCCATGTTACTTGCTTCAATGGCGGCATCCCAGTCTGTTTGTTGCCGAACCGTTGTCGGGACGTGTTCTACGATCCTAACATCAACCTTGATTCCGATGGTCTTCAGGCTTGCCTGAATAGTCTCTGCGCTCAGACGCCCACTGGATCTGGCCAGTAGTTCCATGGTGAGAGTCTGGCCCTCCTTGCGAAAATAGCCATCATCGTCTTTGTCCTGGTACCCTGCCTGACCGAGAAGCTCTTCGGCTTTGGCCGGATCGAAGGGGTGGGGCTGCAGCTGGGGACAACTCAGCATTACCGGTGGGAACGGCCCAACGGCAGCAGCACCTTCACCCTGCCTAGTTAAGGTCACTAAGGCCTCACGGTCAATAGCCATGGAAATCGCTTGACGTACTTTTAAGTCTTTCCAGGGCTCTCTTTTTTGGTTTAGGTACAACATCTCCAGATTCGTTAGGCCGGCGCGTACCACCGTCAGGCTAGGATCATCCATGATCGTGACCACGCTTTCTGGTGGAATGTTCAGGGCGATGTCAATATCACCACTTTGCAGGCCCAGAACCCGGCTGTTTATATCTGGAAGGTGAGTGTATATCACCCGATCGACTAAAGGTGGGGCTCCCCAATAGTCTTCATTTCGCACCACCTCTAACTTATCGGCAAGCTGGAACTTATCCACCTTGTAGGGACCGGTCAGGACGGGCCGCTCATTAAAGGCATCGCCCATGGCTTCGGCGGCAGCGGCATCAACAATACTCATAGTGGGGTGAGTAAGAATACCCGGCAGTGCAGGGTTTGGACCATTCGTGACAACAACGATGGTGAATGAATCTTTTTCTTCAATCCGAGCGATATCCAGCAAAGTCTTGGACCCTGCGTTCTCGTTAATAGTCCGTTCCAGCGAAGCTTTAACTGCCGCTGCATCCATTAGCGCGCCGTTGTGAAACTTTACACCCTGACGTATTGTGATCTCCCAGGTCGTCTCATCGAGGGGCACGATCCCGGTGGCCAACCATGGTACAGGATCGAGGTTTGTGTCCAGTTTGAACAGAGTTTCTGCCAGGCCCGTTCTAACTGATTGCCATCCGACCTTGACCGGGTCCGGGCTCTGACCGAGTCCATGGAACCCTACCCTGAGTGTTGTTTCCTCCGCTATGGGAGCAGGGTTGGTCGCTGCCAAAGGCGCAGTCGTGGGTGCTGGGACAGCCGTGGTAGCTCCGCCACACGCGGTGATAGCGAAAGCAGCCACTATTAAAAGTATGCCCGAGAAGATGTTGAACCGTTTCATTGGACCTCCCTTACCACTTCCGAAATTTGGGCGCCGAGATCTAGAATCTCCAGGTTCGGGACTTCCCAAGATTTCCCCTTAAAACTTAGGTGTAGGCTATCGGGGAAGGATCAATCTTCATCCTTCTTGGCAGAGGTCGACCGGCCGCTCCTCAAATCACTTTGGGTCCTTGCTGGCTACGAGAGGAGGAGGCGCTCGTAGTCAGCACAGACCGACCAACCGCCCTTTACCAAGGAGAAGGCGAATCTATCTTTGCGCTGTGAACAGCTCTCATGAGCATGGGCTCTCCAGTCTAAATTTATGACGGCCCAAATGTTCAAATTTCTACCTCATTCTCACCAGCATCTCCCGAAATAGCTGGGTCTGTTCGTCTTTGGGCCGGAGAATGCAGTTGGAGCAATAGCCATCGCTTTCTCTGGTGCGCCAAATTAAGCAGCATCCGGCGCGTCTACCAAAGAGTCCGGCTCGACCCTGGTGCTCAATGATCTCTATGCTCACTTGGCCATAAAGGGGTGATGATGAGTCGTTGAAGAAAGCATTGGCGTCTCTGAGAACTGAACTTTTATCGTCTACCAGGTAGTAGAGCCGGTGGAAGGCTTGAGCAAACGCGACGGCTGCTGCGTTCTGGGATACCTTTAGACTAGCGGGTACGGAGTGATGCAGTGCCTCGATGACGAGTTCAATGTTTGCTGCAAAGACCCACTCCTTTAACCTCTGGTACAGGTATCCTTCATCGCCCAGGACTTCAGCGTCTGGATGATCTGCTGCGGGGTCATTCGGAAGGACTGCAAACTGCGGTTGCCTCAGTCCAGTTGCGTCAATGACCCCTCCAGATCGATGGAAGGCTAGGTTCTCCAGAGTCGCTTTCGGCAGGCGGCGGCGCAGTACATACTGGACGACTATGGGATAGACAAGGCGGGTGAGGTAAGCGATTAAAAGCGCCGATGCTGCAACGTGGTTGTTGGTAGTTCCCCACCTTGCCTGCCCATAAGTCATTACCAACTCTTTTAGTCGGGCGCTGTTGCCAATAAACAAATCCGTGGCTTTACTCCAGCCGTCTTGGCCAGGGTCACACATCGGCAGGTCAAAGTAGGGATCCAGCGCTCCCGCCTCATGTAAGCTCTGGGCCAAGGGATGTAAGGACATATCCATCGCAGTACTTCCTCCAAATAAAAAAAGCCTGACCGCTTCGGTCAGGCTTCATCGCTCAATATCAGATGCCTACGCCCTTTCGCGAAGCGTACTCATTTCATACCTGAAGGCAGGTCTCCTGGCTCCTGGCTATTGAATAACCGCTCTAACCTTCCCAGCCCAACAATGGGCCAGTGGCTCCGCAACGTTGCGGACTGAGCGGCTACACCAGTTACAGTGGCGCGACCACGCCGGATTCTCACCGGCTTCCCTCTTCGGCCCCGACACGTCGGGGCCACCTTCGGGTAATATTCGGTTGTTAAACGGAATGCACGTAGCGGGCTAGCTACAGGAATGTTTATTAACCGGCGCGATTATAGCTGCACGCCAGGACCAAGTCAAATATACAGCTTTTACCAAACTGTTTTCGGCCCATCATCCATTCGCCAGAATATTGTATTCTGACTCATTCTTCCCATCTGCTGATGTACCTATCCAAGCCTTAGTAAACACCAGATTTCCCAAACCAATTTGATTGCCGGTTTTTATTGACGGTAATTCCAGAGCCTCCTATACTCGGCGCAACAGACTTATCCAATACCAAAGCGATTCAATCCGGGCCGGTTCAATCGCAGGCATTACTCATCTAACCAGGAGGTATGGCAATGCCCTTAGACCCGCAAGCCCAAGCTGTAATGGACCAAGTCGCGGCACTGGGATTTCCCCAGGCGCATACCGTATCTCCCCAGCAAGCTCGCGCCAACAACCTGGCCCGGCCCCGCGCCAAGGGACCGGAAGTGGCCGGGGTTGAAGACCGAAGCATCCCCGGCCCGCAGTCACAAATTCCCGTACGCATATATACGCCGGAGGGTTCGGGGCCATTCCCGGCGCTGGTGTGGTTTCACGGCGGCGGCTGGGTGGTCGGCGACCTGGACACCGCCGACGCCACCGCCCGTAACCTGACCGTCGGCTCAGGCTGCGTGGTGGTCTCGGTGGACTACCGTCTTGCTCCGGAGACCAAGTTCCCGGGCCCGGCGGAAGACTGTTATTCGGCGACTCAGTGGGTGGCGCAGAACGCCGCCACCATCCAGGTCGACCCAGGCCGCATTGCCGTTGGGGGCGACAGCGCCGGTGGCAATCTGGCCGCCGCGGTCAGTCTGATGGCCCGCGACCGGGGCGGCCTTGCCATTGAATTCCAGTTGCTGGTCTACCCGGTAACCGACCGGGACTTCGCTACCAGGTCATACACGGAAAACGCCGACGGTTACCAGCTAACTCGCGACGGGATGATCTGGTACTGGGACCACTACCTGCAGAACGACACCGATGCGTCGAATCCCTACGCGGTCCCGCTGCAAGCCAATGACCTGAGCGGCCAGCCGCCAGCGCTGGTTATAACCGCTGAGTATGACCCGCTGCGCGATGAAGGCGAGGCCTACGCCCAGAGATTGACCTCCGCCGGGGTGCGCACCACTGCCACTCGGTATGACGGGATGATCCACGGCTTCTTTGGTATGGGCGCGGTGGTTGACAAGGGAAAGCAGGCGATGGAACAGGCCTGCTCCATGCTGAGAGCCACCTTCGACACGCCGGTTCTACGGTAGTTCGCGCACAAACAAGGGGCACAGCATATGTGCCCCTTTTACTTTGATTATTGGCCGCCGACATCGGCTCCATCACTCTTGCGCTTGGTTCTCGCCTTCGCCCTGATCGCCCTCAGGTTGCTCTTCAGCGCCATTCGGTTCGGCCTCATCGCTATCTGCCGCTGGCTGTTGCTGGCGCGTCGCCCAATTTTGCAGCCAGCGCCGGTACTCATCCAGCGCCGGAGGAGCCACGTAAAACACCTCAATGTCCGAGGGGAACTGCACCTGATGCCGCTCGCTGATCAGCAGAAGACCGGTCTCGCCGGTCTGCAAGGTCTCGTCAATCCGACCGGCGATGTGTTCGTATCTGCCGCGATTGCTCTCATTGAACCATTCCTGAATCCGGTTGGCCACTTTTTGGCTGGCCACCGGCGTGACCAAGAACCGCTGCAAGTCCACTATTTCCAACAGGGTTTCCCGGTCCTCGGTGGATTCCAGCACTGCGCCGGCTTCGCACTTAGACTGCACCAGCGAGTGACTATGTTCGTCGGCCATCTTCAGGTACTTCAGCCCTTCTTCCCCACCATCGACCAAACTTTCACAGTAGACATGGCTCAAGCCTCCCAGGCTGGCCTCCAAAGCGCCAGTCTGGGTACTCACCTGATCCCAGTATTTGGTCACAATGATTGAGCCGCTTTCGTCGTCGGTGTGTGGGGTATAGAGCAGCGGGACCAGCAGCAATTTCCTCTTCCCCTGGTACGGTTCGGCGGCAGGCCGATGGACTCTCCCCAATTCTTGGGCCATATGCTCCCTCCCAGGGCCGACCCTTCAACCTGGGCCGATATGGATGCTCTTCCAGTGATTCTACTAGGCCTGCCCAGTATATCCAGTCGGACGTTGGGTTGAAAAGGGGAACCGGCACTTCCGCCTCCGGTTGACCGCTAATATTCTCTGTGATAAGTTAATCATTGTAGATACTTGGTCTCAGTTAAGGGATTCGACGTTGCGTAAAAGGGAATACCCGCTGGTCACTCAATTTATCGACGCCCTGGGCGAGCGAGGCTACCGGGACACCGAGCCGAGAAGGGCGGTGGTTAGTGCAATTGCCCAGAAAGACCGGCACTTTACCGCTGAGGAATTGCGCGGGCAACTCCCCGGCGTGGGGCGGGCGACAGTCTATCGATCACTGAAGCTTCTGGTGGATGCCGGCGTGTTGTGTCGGGTGCTGCTGGAAGACGGCAACCTCCATTACCAATTGAGCCATCGGGGGCACCATCACCACCTGCTATGCGTAGACTGCGGGGCGTCGGAAGACCTGACCGGCTGCGACATTGAAGACCAACTCAAGAACGTTGCCGCATCCTACTCATTTCAGGTCAGTGGCCACTGGCTGGAGGTGTACGGGCGGTGTCAAAAATGTACCAAGGCGGGAGCCGCCACGGCATAGACTTTTTGGTGTTTTCTGATTCCAGGCAACTTGAAAATCAGATTTTATTCTCACGCCAGTCCGTCTGGCTGAGCAACCGAAGCTACTGTACGAATATTTTGGGGAGCCCATGCGCAGCTATACCCAACTCGCCCGTTATGGCCTAGTCTCTTTCTTGCTTTTAATTGATACATTGTATCAATGTGTAACCCATTTGATACCGGCGATGCCAATGCTGACCGGAGGGCAGGTTTCTAGGCCCTGCCGCCAGGTCTTAGCCGCGGCCAGGTCGATTGCGATTCTGGGCTTGGTCCTGCTACTAGCCGGTTGCAGCGCACCGGCGGTCACCGATGCCGCACCCTTGGCCTCTGGGGCCTCGGGATTATATCCTGACAGTAAGCTTTCCCGGCAACCGGTCTTGGAAGTTGTGGCTACCACCACTGTTCTGGCGGATCTGGCCGCCAACGTGGGTGGAGACCTGGTGGCGGTAAACACCCTGGTGCCAGCCGGGGCCGATGTCCATACCTTCCAGAGCACGCCGGCCGACAGCCTGAGAATCAGCAATGCCGGGGTGATCGTTTCCAACGGCGCGGGCCTGGACGACTTTCTCCTTCCAGTTTTGGAAAGCGCCCGCCGGCCGGGCAGCGTTACGGTGGTGGCGTCTCGTGGAATAGCGGCCGAGTACCTGGTCGGCGACCCCCATTTCTGGTTAGACCCAATTCTGGCCCAGCATTATGTGAAGCGCATTCGGGACGGGTTGATGGCGGCAGACCCAGAAAACTCCCCCAGCTACGAAGCCAATGCCCGACGGTACCTGCGACAATTGGAAGAGCTGGACCAGGAAGTAGCGGCAACCTTGTCCCAGGTCCCCGAGGCAAGACGCCACCTGATTACCTTCCATGACGCCTACGGGCATTTTGCCCGACGCTACGGATGGCGAATATCCTCTTTTGTCGCCAGCGACGCCAGCGACGTCACACCCGGAGCTATTGTGACCATCCTGAAGCAAATAAAGAGGGACGGTATCCCGGCGTTCTTCGTCGAACCCCAGTTTAGCTCCGGCCTGATGCAGCAGGCCTCAATAGACTCCGGAGTGCGCCTCGGCACCATCCGCTCGCTGGTCGATGACCAGGCCGACACCTACCTGGCAATGATGAGGGGCAATGCCCAGGCTTTGGCCGCTAACCTGAAATAGCGAGTGGGCGATAGCAGACGAACATGTTGGACTTGATCACTGAACCGCTGGGATTCGCCTTCATGCAGCGTGCCTTACTGGCCTCCGGGCTGGCCGCCATTGTGTGTGCCGTGGTGGGGACGTTCGTGGTGCTGAAGGGTCTGGCCTTCATGGGCGATGCAGTAGCCCATTCTTCGCTGACCGGCATGTCGGTTGCCTTCTTGTTTGGCGGCAATGTGTTTTGGGGAGCGCTGGCCTGGGCGGTGCCCGCTTCTCTGGTTATCACCTTGATCAGCCGCAAAGCCAGCCTGAGACTGGATACCGCCATTGGCATCATCTTTGCCGGAGGATTTGCCCTGGGGATAATCCTGATTAGCCGGGCCAACAACTACACTGCAGACCTGTTTGGATTTCTTTTCGGAAACGTCTTGGGAGCATCATGGAATGAAGTGGCCTTGATCGGCATCATTGCCGGGCTGGTTTTGCTGGTGTTGTTGATCTTTTACAAAGAGCTGCTGTTCACCTCTTACGATGCCACGGTAGCCGCCGCATCAGGCATTCCGGTTCGCTTCATTTACTACCTGCTGCCGGTGCTGGTGGCGATAACCACCGTAGCTTCGCTCAAAGCCGTGGGCATCGTTCTGGTGCTGGCCTTACTGGTTACCCCAGCCGCCGCCGGAAACCTGCTGGCCCGCCGGCTCCCCGCCATTATGGCCACCAGCGTGGCGGTGGCCCTTTTGTCTACAATTTCCGGTCTATACCTGTCCTTTTATCTAGACCTCCCTTCCGGCCCCAGCATCGTGATGGTGGCCACTGGATTATTTGCGCTGGCGCTGGTTTTCTCCCCATACAACGGCATAATTAAGCGGTGGCGCAATGCTCCGACGGTCCCGGTTGCGCAATCCAAGCAATAATCGCCAACTGGGCCCCAAACTCGGCGCCTTTGCCGTTTTTCAGTTCGACCAATTTCCAGCGGTGAATCACCCTTCAAAGTTTCTTCAATATTTAGCGTTATATTAAATACAGCGATGTCGCACAAAGTATAACCAAGCATTATGAGGAGGTCTCGATTATGAAGAAACGCTGGTTTGTAATTCCGGTGGCAGCCGGTTTAATGGCGCTGGTAGTCACCGGGGGCGCGATATTCGCCCACGGCAATGGCCACGGGCCCTTTGGCGGAAAGGCCGGGCAGGAATTGACCGTTCGGGTGGCGGAAATCTTGGGGCTGGAACAGTCCGTTGTCCAGAGCGCCTTCCATCAGGCCGTCAGCGAACGCCTCGATGCTGCGCTGGAAAAAATGTTGGGCCAACTGGTCTCCAGCGAACGCATCACCCAAGAAGAAGCGGACGCTGTCTTACTGTGGCACCAGGCCAGGCCAGAGGTGGCAGGCCACTTGAGGGGAATCATGTTCCGCAGTGAAGAATTCGTGCAGCGCATATTGGACCGCATGGTAGGTGCTGAGCGTATTACTCAGGAAGAAGCCGATCAAGTATTGGCCTGGTATCAGGGTAAACCCGACGTTGTCCCGCTCAGCGGTGGATTCCATCGCTCCAAGAATCCTTCGGAGCAATATCGGGGTGAATCTTGGGGACATTCCAGGGGAAACTTTGGGGGCGAATTCAGGGAACGCTCCCGGGGATATTCCAGGGGAAACTTTGGGGGACGAATGTTCCGGCACGGAATGAAACAGCGTGATGGCGGTGAGGCCGACACCAGCACATTCCGCCAGAATTTCCGCGGCCTCACGCCTCAACTCAGTACCGAGGGTTTGTGGCAATAGCCACCCTTAGCCAACCGGCGAGGCCGTAGGCTCATGGCCTCGCCGAATGCTATCGGTACGATGTCGAATCCGCCCATAAATTCAAATCCGTGATATTGGTTGGATGTTTACCGACAACCGACCGTCGGCAAGATAATAGAGTATTGGTATGCCTGCCAAGGTCTTAGTAGTAGAGGACGACCCCCACGCCATCGAATTGGTACGGCTGTATCTGAGCCGCGACGGACACACGGTGCTCACCGCCGGGGACGGCCTGGAGGGACTGCGTTTGGCCCGCGAGGAACACCCGGACTTAATGGTGCTGGACCTGATGCTGCCTGGAATGGATGGCTTACAGGTCTGCCGATTAGTGCGTCAGGAATCGGATATGCCAATAATCATGCTGACCGCGCGGGTTGAAGAAGAAGACCGCCTGACTGGGCTGGACTTGGGCGCCGACGATTACATCACCAAACCCTTCAGCCCGCGAGAGTTGGCGGCCAGAGTAAGGGCAGTCCTCCGCCGCACGTCGCGGGACACTTTGGAATCAGGCCCCAGCGAAATATCCTACGGGGCGGTATCAGTAAACCTGCGCCAGCGCTCGGTTCATGTTAACGACACCTGGATGCAGGTCACACCGACCGAGTTCCGCCTGCTGGCCACTCTGGTGCGAGAGCCGGGCCGGGTGTTCACCCGGGAGCAGATCATCGACCGGGCTTTTGGGTACGATTTTGAAGGCTTCGACCGGACCGTAGACGCGCACATTTCCAGCTTGCGTCGTAAGCTGGAAGCAGTACCTCCCAAAACCCGATACATCCACACGGTCTACGGCGTAGGTTATCGGTTTGGCGATGCGTAACTGGTTTTCCAGCTTACAGTTTCGGTTGATCCTGGCATTTACCCTGGTGCTGGTGCTATCTTTCGTCAGCGCCAACCTGTTCGTCGGCTATGCCGCTCAGAAGGGGGCCGAGCGATTCGACCACCGCCTGCGTGAAATTCGTTCCGCGCGGGTCAATCAGATGCTGGCACGGTTCTACTCCCGTGAACACGGATGGTCCAACCTGCAACCCACGCTGGAGCGAGCCGGTCCAATTACCGGTCGGCGAATCATTGTCACCGATGCCCAGGGTAACCTGGTGGGCGATTCTCACCTTGCCTCGGCCAGCCCCTGGTCAGAGAACGAATCTCCCCAGAATTTTGTGCCAATTCGAGTTCGCGGCCAGCAAATCGGTTCGCTGCTGGTAACCAGACCCGACGCTAGAGGAGGCATCAGCGAACCCGCCTTCAGCGGCCTGGCCTTCGACTTCAACACCCGGCTTTTTTGGACCGGTCTGGCGGCGATGCTGGCGGGCATCTGTTTGATCGCGCTCATCTCCCGCCGCATCCTCAACCCAGTGCATGCCCTCACCTCGGCGGCCCGAGAATTGGGCCGGGGCGATTTATCGCAACGGGTCTCCAACTCCGCTCCCGGCGAAATCGGCCAGCTAACCCGCACCTTCAATACCATGGCCGAGAATCTAGAGCAGGCAGAAGTCCAACGTCGCAGCCTGGTGGCCGACGTGGCCCATGAGCTGCGGACGCCGCCGTCCAACG
>JACZRM010000307.1 GCA_022576105.1 Chloroflexota bacterium
CGGGCGTGGATGTTGCTGAGGTGGACCTCGATTACCGGTACGGCGGCGTCGATCAGGGCATCTTTCAGGGAGTAGCCGTAATGGGTTAAGGCTCCTGGATTGATGATGATGCCGTCGATATTGCCCCAGCCCGCCTGGATCCGGTCGACCAGTTCGCCTTCGGTGTTGGACTGGAAAAACTCCACCTCCAGATTAAGCTCCGGATTGAACTCCGCAGCCTTTTGGGAGATTTTCTGGTTAATCTGCTCCAGGGACATGGTTCCATAATGCTCGGCGGGACGGCGTCCCAGGGCATTTAAATTCGGTCCGTTCAACACTAGAATTCTGGCCAAAACTTATTGCCCTCCGGTTTGCTGCGGCGCTGTTTCCTGATCAGCAATTTCTGGCTGAGGGGACTCATTGGCGGAGCCTGCCCTGGGGTGATGCTTCAGGTAGGAGTAGCGAGCTTCCTGTTTGGTTACGTGAGTGTAGATCTGGGTGGTGATGGGGCTGGAATGTCCCATCAATTCCTGAATCACCCGCAGGTCGGCCTCTCCCTCCAGCATATGACTGGCGAAGGTGTGCCGGAGGGTATGGGGATGGACTCCATCCTTCAGTCCGGCCCGAGCGGCGTACCGCTCCACCAGCTTCTCCATGCTGCGTCCGGACAGGCGCCCGCCGTAACGGTTGAGGAATAGAGCTGGGGTAGCTCCGGTGTCCAGCTTGGGGCGGGATTCTTGCAGGTAACGGGAAAGCGCGGCTTGAGTGGGGTCGCCAAAGAGCACCCAGCGCTCTTTAGAGCCCTTGCCCCGAACCAGAATCTCTTTGCCGCTGAAGTTTATATCGGTCAAGTCCATGCCCGCAGCTTCGGAAAGCCTCACTCCGCAGGAGTAAAAGACCTCCAATATGGCCAGGTCTCTGATGCCCAGCACGCTGGAGTCCTGGGGCGCTTGTAGCAACCGGAGCACCTCCTTCCGGCCCAGGAAGACGGGAAGGGCCTTCCCCACTTTGACCTGAAGGCTGCGCCCCGAGGGTACTGGGCTGGAACGGAACAGCCCCTCCTGGACCAGAAAACGGTAAAAGGAACGCAGAGCTGATAGCTTGCGTACGATGCTGACCCGGGCGTATCCCCGGTCTCGCTGCTGCCTTGGGGAAGGACTCGTTGCTGCCTTGGCGACGGTAGCCAGCCAGGCCAAATAGCCGCGCAGCATCTGGCGGTCCATGCCGGTCAACTTCAGTTCTTCCTCGCGAAGGTAACGGCGGAAACAGCCCAGGTCGGTCAAGTAGTTGCGGACGGTGTTCTCGGCCAGGCCCCGCTGGCCCCTCAAAAACGAATGGTAGCGCTGGAGCAGAGAGTCAAAGCCGCTATCTTCATCCCGATGATTTTCAGCCACCGGTCCATTTCGATCATCTGGATGAACCAGCTCGGCCTTTGCCTGTTCAGGCTGGCCCTGGCCGGATTGAGATGCGGGCATGGTCATTTCCGATCCTGATTGGCCCCTGAAGGAATTACTAAACTTGGGAGATCCAAATCCCCCTCAGTCCCCCTTTGCAAAGGGGGATGCACCCGGTCCCCCTTTCAAAAAGGGGGATATAGGGGGATTTCCCAAAACGATGGCTCCTCCGGCCGTGTTTATCTGTAGATTCCAGGCTCAGTAAACGAATCCGGCAATACCATTGTTGTACTGCTGAAGCTCAGTCGGCGACCGGGGTCAACTCCGGCTCCGGCTGAGACACCGGCTCTTTCCAGCTGCAATTCAGGCAGGACGCCTCATCCTTCTTGGCTTCAACCATCAAACCGTTGCACTCAGGACAGGGAGTGGGCAAGGGCCGGTGGTTACTGATGAAATCGCAGTCCGGATACTTGGAGCAGCCGAAGAAGGGCCGGCCTCGCCCGCGGGCTTTGCGCTCGACTATGTCGCCGCTGCACTTGGGGCAGGCCGTACCGGTTTTCTTCAGGATGGGCTTGGTGGTCTTACAATCGGGAAAGCCGGTGCAGGCCATGAAGCGTCCAAACCGGCCCGTCTTGATGACCATGGGCTGCCCACAGTTCTCGCAAACCTCGTCGGTCTCTTCCTCCAGCTTCACCCTGGGCATGTTTTCCTGGGCCGCGTCCAAGGCCTTTTCGAAGGGTCCATAAAACTCCCGCAGCATGGGTACCCACTCCCGCTCGCCGGTTGAAACCTCGTCCAGCTCCTCTTCCATGCGGGCGGTAAAATCCAGGTCCATGATGTCCGTAAAGTATTCGGTCAGCAGTTCGGAAACGGTGGTACCCAGCATGGTGGGTAACAGACGATTCTGCTCCTTCTCCACGTAATTGCGGTCCACCAGCGTACCCAGGGTGGGAGCGTAGGTGCTGGGCCGGCCAATGCCCCTTTCCTCCATCGCCTTGATCAGCGTGGCTTCAGTGAAGCGGGGCGGCGGCTGGGTGAAATGCTGGTTGGCGTCCAGGTCCAGACTGTTCAGCGGGTCGCCAACATTCAGTTGAGGCAGGCTCTTGCGGTCGTCGTCCTCCGAGTCGTCCCGGCTCTCCAGGTATAGGGTACGGAAGCCGGGGAAAACCAGCACCGAGCCGGTGGCCC
>JACZRM010000308.1 GCA_022576105.1 Chloroflexota bacterium
CCTGGCCAGGTGAACTTGATGTTCATTTGGAGCGTTGTAAGCTATTCCTAGATCAAGTTGCCGGCGGACTGCATCTATGACGGGTTTCGCTCCGTGGCCCAGTATCATGGTGGTCATAGTGTTGATGAAGTCCAGGCGGGCAACGCCGTCAGCATCAACTACATGGCAGCCGGCAGCAGATTCAATGAAAATAGGGTATGGCTTCCAAAAAATAGAGTTGCGGCTATCCCCTCCGGGCAGGTATTCCCTGGCTGTTTCCCACTGAGCGCGAGACTCCGGCGTCAACTCCAGGTATCGGGTTAGCTCATCATTGGGTAGAGTCATAGTCATTCATTTCCCAGGAAAAGCCGCTAAACCAAGCCCGCCGACGTGCATATTAACGCTTAAACCAACCTGTGATGAATGCACCGCAGACTGTCCGCACCGCAAAGTGGGCATTGCTAATCCGATTCAAGATGATAATTAAGCAGGATGCCGATATCATATGTTCATTCAATCAGCCCAGCCCGCTGCCTTTGCTGCCCACGGCTGCCCACGATTGACTGGATTTAAAAGCAGGTGCGCTTAGCCCACTCCAGCAATCAGGGCGCCCACCGCAACGGCGCCAAGTTCCACCGGTACTTTTGTCCAGGACTCACCAGAGTCTTCGCTGCAACAGACTTTGCCATGGTCGGTACCGGCATACGCCCGCTGGAGGTTGTTGGGGTCCCGGTCAATGCCCACCACCATGTCATCATCGTGACCAATAGCCTTTACCAGCTGCCAGTCGTCGTCCATTTCCATCCTCTTCGGATATTATACCCTCAGGGCCGACGCAGTTGGCGGGAATGTGGTGCTGCCCATTTGGCCGACGGGGCCAGAGTCGAGGCTCTGGATATTATGGGAGAAAACCAAATGGCGGTGGAACTGCTGGATTGCCATCTCCGATAGGTCTAAACTATGGGCCTATCCCATCAGACTGTCGCGAGTTAATCAGCCCCCAGAGAATGCCAGAACAACGCGAATCCACTGAACCCACGGTATCTTCGGCTTCCATTCCGCCCCCGTCCCGCTACCGGTGGGTTGTGATGGGCGTCTGGATGCTGTCCGGGGTCTCAGGATTTATGGTGCTGTCCACCCTGGGCATCCTTCTTCCCGCCATCAGCGCTGACCTTCATATCTCACCGCTTCAACAGGGCCTGCTGGGGTCTTCGGCTTTCTGGGGCAACATCGCCCTGGCCATACCGCTAAGCTGGTGGACTTCCAAATACGGCCCCAAAGTCTTGACCTCGGTGACTCTGGTCTTGGGGACCGCGGCCCTCTTCATTCAGGGATGGGCCCCGGCCTTTGCCGTGCTCATGGCCGGCCGGCTGGCCTTCGGAATTACCGTGATGGCACGGCAGCCCGCCCGGGTCTCTTTGACACAACAATGGTTTGCGCCCCGGGAGGTCGTTTTCGTCAACAGCGTGCAAAACCTACTGTTTGGCCTGGTGGTGGGCGGAGGTCTGGCGGCGTCGCCCTTTATGCTGGTCGCCTTTGGGAATGACTGGCGATCCACCCTGAACGTCTACGCATGGCTATTTGTGGCGCTGACCGTTTCATGGATGATTTTGGGAAGGGAACGCCCGACTCCGGAACAGGCAAGACGGCCGGAACGCCAGGAAATTCGAGAGTCTGGGGTGGTACGGGGCGCTCTGGGCCACCGAGATTTGTGGGTCCAGGGATTCGGCTTCGTGGGGGCCACCCTGTGCTGGTCGGCCTTCTTGGCCTTTTATCCAACTCTGATGCTGAACACCTACCAGCTATCCCTGCAATGGTCGGGCGCGATTCTGGCGCTGGGAGTGTTGACCGGCGGGGCCGCCGGGCTGGGGCTGGGCTACGTCGTGATGAAGAAGGGCCACAGCAAAATCATTCTTCAGGTCATGGGAATTATTATGCCTGTGACCTACCTGGGGATGATCCTGACCGGCTCGATTCCCATCCTGATTGCACTGACCATTTTGAATGGCGTTGCCTGGGGCTTCTGGCCGATCCTGTTCACCGTGCCTTTCCATCTGCCGGGGATACGCCCTCGCCAGGTGGCGGTGGCGGTGTCCTTCACCCTGATGATGTCATCCATTGGCACCGCCCTGGGGCCGTTAATCGCCGGGTTGTTGCAGCAGGCGTTGGGCGACCTTCAGCAGACACTTTTTTTCATCAGCTTCACCGGCCTCTCTCTAACCGCTGCGGGCATCTTTCTGCGCACCGGGACCCAAGCCAACGCTGAGGAACCAGCCGTGGTCGCGCCCGCGGATTAATCCCTGGCCGGGCTCACAGATAAACCCACTAATCATCAGGCTTCCTGCCCGGCGGAATTAGACAGTACCCAGGCTCTCGATGCAATAGGGGGAGAACCGCAAGGCTGTTGAATTACTGGACTGGGACGTCTGATAGGTCTAAAGGTATCTGCTTCGTAGCACCCTATTGCGCCCTGGCAGGTGGTCTGACTTACGTTAGCACATTCGCTTCGGAATGATTGGCTATCTGCGTAACATTATTGAGCACAAAAAGGCCACGGATTGTATTCCCGTGGCCTTGCT
>JACZRM010000309.1 GCA_022576105.1 Chloroflexota bacterium
TTATGGTCAGTGGAATTGCTCCAGGAGCAACTGGCCTTTCCAGGTGTTCCTGACCTCCCCCCGAAACTGGCCGACAAGCCAATAGGCTTCCCTTCAAGTACAACAATGGAAATAGGCCATGAGTATGGGAACATTTAAGCTATTCTCTCCGTCGGTACGTTGGGTATTCCCTACCAGGCCCAAAGCCCCCCGCTTATCGTTGCTTCTTACCGCCGCCATTGCCGGCGTCATTCTATTAACCCTTTTGTTCATGTTCCTACCATCCATCGTCGGACCGGCCCATGCCCAGGGACCGGGATTGGGTAACTTAACCTACAGCCCTTCTGAACTTTTTCAGCCCATCGGAGTGATTCAAAGTCCCTCCGGCCACGGAAATGCGGCGATGGTCAATGGCTACCTGATGGTCATCTACTCCACTGATGGCGGCGGCAGTTCCGGCGACGGAGGCATCGAGTTTTGGGACGTGTCCAACCCCCGGACTCCGGTCCTGGTCGCGCAACACGACACCATTGACACTCACGGTTTGCGTGAGGCCCACGGTTTTGCTTTCAGTAACAGCTACCCGGGCAGCTACATGGTCGCTCAAGCGGTTAAGGGTATTCAGTTCTGGGATCTCACCGATCCATCTAGCATCGCGCTGCTAAGCTACCTGGACCTGCCGGGGATTAACGGGGGAGACTACTCGGGAGTCTGGTGGGTCTTCTGGCAAGCGCCCTACGTGTATGTGGCCGGCACCGGTAACGGCCTCTATGTTGTCGACGCCACGGACCCGGCCAACCCCCTGCTGGTGAACCAGGTTCCTACCGGTCAAATCGGAGGCATCAACCCGGGAACGGTTTTCGCCGTGGGGAACCTACTGGTCTTAATGGAAGCCGCTGCTGGCGGCTATGCGACCATGGACATCAGCGACCCCACCAACCCGGTCCTGATTCAGGTATTCGCCGGCAAGAATGGCTACAGCCACGTGTTCGCCGCAGGCAAGATTCTGACTTCCGGCGGCAACGGCGATCCGGCCAAGATGTACGTGCACGACGTGACCCACGACGGAGCTATCTCTTATGTAGGAGAAGTCGGCTCAGGGCTCGGTAACGGCGGTTACGGCTCCTATCAGGACGGATTTTTCCATTCCGGATTTTCCAGCAAGTACGCTAAGTTTGATATCGCAAATTTGACTCAGGTAGGCTCAGGCAGCTCAGGGATTGGAGGGAGGGATGAAGACTTTGGCCAGGTCCTGGGAAATCTGGTCTTCGTGGGGAATGATCACCCGGGCGGGAGCGCCCTTATCGTCCACCAGACCGCGCCCGACACTGTGGGACCCGACGTACGCTGGGCTCACCCGCAAAACGGCTCCGTCGATGTGGCGCTGTCATCCCGGGTCGGGGTTTCGATGTCCGACAACGTCGAAATAGCGTCAGTGACCTCCACTACCTTCACGGTGCGCCCCGTGGGAGGCTTTCCTGTGACGGGAAAGTATAGTGTGCAGATGGGCCTGGTCAATTTCGCGCCGGACGCTTCGCTCCAACCCGATACCACCTACGAGGTGGTGGTGAGCGGTGTCAAGGACTTGGTGGGGAACGTCGGTGGGACTTGGGTCAGCCAGTTTACCACCACCAGCCTGATTTCCAACGTGAACACTGCCAGCGGCCAACCGTATGAGGTCGGTATTTTCGCTGTCGGGCAACCCGCTTACATCGATGACCCTTACAGTTTTACCAGCCAATTTCCCGCAATATTCGACGGGCAGCAGTATATCCGGACGTCTAACGCCGACCGGACCGGTACCGGGTCCGGCTTTCTGACTTTTGATGTGACCACCAATACCGACGTATACGTTCTGTACGACGCCGGGGCGAGTCAGGTTCCCAGCTGGCTTGGCGATGGCAGTTGGAGCTTGACCGGGGACACGGTGGGAAACACCAATCCGGTTGGGGACCAGGTAGTTTACACCAAGAATTTTCCCGCCGGGACCGTATCCCTGGGCGGCAACGCTGATGCTCCGATGGTCGGGGCTAACAGCATGTACAACGTAGTCGTTATCGGCGAATCCAGCGCAGCATCTCCCCGCTGCACCATCGGCCCGCCTCAGCAGGCCCAAGTAGCTGCCAGCGTCGGGTTTGACACCAGCGGGGTTTCCGGGGCGCAGCCCATCACCTATTCCTGGGACTTTGGGGATGGCAGCCCGCCAACTTCCCCGGCGACTGTTTCATCCGCAACCCATTCCTATTCGGATCCGGGACGCTACGGGGTGGTCCTGACCGTAGAAAACGCTCTTGGCACCAGTGGCTGCTCTGCGGTGCAAATCCTTCATACCCCGGTGACCGCCGCACCGGCCTCCTCCTCCAGCAGCATCACTCATAACGGGGCCCACGCGTTCAATGTCAACCCGGACAATAACACCGTAACGGCAATCAGCGAAAGCAGTTTGGCCAAAGTGTGGGAAGCTCCTGTCGGCGATAATCCTCGTACGTTGGCACAAGCTCCCAACGGGAACATCTGGGTGGTGAACTCAGACGACGCTACAAGCAGCGTACTCGCTCCAGTTGATGGGAGTTTGT
>JACZRM010000045.1 GCA_022576105.1 Chloroflexota bacterium
GCCGCAGGTCGCGGATGTTTTGCCCGTCGAAGAGAATCTCGCCAAGCGATACGTCGTAGAAACGGGGCACGAGATTGACCAGGGTGCTCTTTCCCGCGCCGCTCCGGCCGACGATGGCGACGGATTCACCGGGTTCGATGACGAGGTTGATGTCGTGCAGGACGGGTTGTTCGGGGGTGTATCCGAAATGGACTTGCCGGAATTCGATGCGGCCCTGGGGATTTCGCAGGGCTTCGGCCCCGGGCTTATCGGCGATGTCGGGGTGCTCGTCGAAAATTTCGAACACGCGATCCATGGCGGCGAGGCATTCCTGCACGATGGGGGAGGCGTCGGCGAGGCGGCGCGTGGGGAGGTAGAGGTGGGAGATGAAGCCGTAGAACCAGATGAACGTGGACATGTCGAGGCTGCCGTTGATGACGCGGTAACCGCCGTAGCCGATGACGACGAGGGGCCCGGCGGCGGTCAGGAATTCGGTGGAGGCGAACTGCGTGGCCTGGACCTTGGTCTTTTCCATGACACGTTCGAGGTATTTGCGGTGGTGCCCGAAGAATTTGAGTTCTTCGGTCTTCTCGCGGACAAAGGAGATGACGACGGAGAGGCCGCTCAACTTTTCGGTCACCTCTCCGGACATGCGCGAGACCTGCTCCTGGATTTGGCCCGACGCGCGGCGCAGGCGCGGGTTGAGGAACAGGATCGACGCGCCGTAGACGGGGAGCGTAAGGAGGCTGACGGCGGCCAGACGCCAATCGAGGAAGAAGAGGCCTATGACGACGCCGATTAAGAAGATGAAGTCGATCGTGGCGGAAATGATACCCCGGTCGAGGATGCCCTGGGCCACGTTGATGTCGGCGATGAGGCGCGAGATGGTCGAGCCGGTGCGCCGGTTGGCGTGGTAGGTCAGGCTGAGGCGCTGGATGTGGCGGTAGAGGTCGCGGCGGATGTCGAAGATGGTGCGGTTGCCGGCGAGTTCGGCGAAATAGGTGCGGCAGAAGGTGATCGGCGCGCGTAGCACAAAGGCCAGGACGAGTCCGCCAAGGATCGCGAAGAGTCGGGTGAACTGCTGCTCAGGCGTGAGGTCGGCCTCGACGACGAAGTTGACCGCAGCCAAGTCATTGCGGCTTTGCGAGATGCGCTGCCGCCGGCTGCCAGGATTCAAGATCGGGCCCTGGCGGCGGATACCGCCCGTCGCAATCCCCTGGCGGGCGGGGGCTGGAACGGTTTAACCATCCTGGGCATCAGCGCCCTAACGCTGGCAGTGGTGGTGACCCTGGGAACCCACGCGGTGGTGTCGGTGTTCAACAGTAGAGTAGACTTGACTGTCGCCCGGGCGTTGGGATTTTCCCGGGCGCAGGTCCTGTTCTCCTTCGTCTTGGACCGGGCGATTATCGCCGCTTTCGGGATGGTGACCGGCGGTATTGTCGGCTTCCTGCTGTCCAGATGGGTGCTTGGTTTCCTGGACAGTACCGCCAGCGGCAGAGACATCATCCCACCGGTGATATTTACCGCCCAGGGCGGGATAATCACCCTCACATTTGCCTGCCTGATCGCGGCCACGGTGCTGGCGGTGGTGCTGGCCTTGCTGTCGGCCCGGCGGCTGCGCGCCTCTGATATACTGCGAACCATTGAGTAGAATCAGCCGTAGAACCAGCCGTAGAACTGGTCATAGAACTAACACATAGAACTAAACCTGGAGCCAAACGGAGAACCCAGTCTTACCTCGTCGCGGATAGTACCAGCGCCTATGTCTCTGCTGAATCTGGCATATGTAATAGCCCGTAGGCGAATTATCGCCAACTGGCCCCTGGAACTGGTGATGTTCCTGGGAATTTTGCTGTCGGTTGCCCTGCTGTCCAGCAGTATTGTCTTTTCTGACCTGCTGGCCGAGGCCGCCCTGCGCGCCAGCCTGCAAGAGGCCACTTCTGAGCAAGTAACCATTGGGGTGAGGGTGTTCAACAATCTGGAGGACCCGGCCATAACGGGCCGGGTATCGGCGTATCAGAAAAGCCTGGACTTTGTGGCCCAGCGGGTCGCCCCCCAGTTCGACGGCTTTATTCAGGACCAAAACCGGTTGTTTGAGACCGCCACCTTCTTCTTCGCCGGGCGCCCCCATCTGGAACTGGACAACGTCCTGCGTCCTCGCGGCAAGATTCAGCACATGACCGCCGTTGGCGACCCGCAGTACACTCGACTGCTCAGCGGCCGCTGGCCCGATCCCAACCAGTCTACGCTGGAACCCCTGGAGGTCGCGTTAGACCAGACCGGTTCCGAGTTGATTCAGCTTGAAGTCGGGGACCAGATGACCGTGTTTCCCGCTACCACCAGGGACCTGCTGAACGACATGAATATTGAGGTGGTGGGAATCTTCCAAAGGAACGATCCCCAGTCGGACTTTTGGGACGGCCAGGACAAAGACTTTAGCTATCAGAATGATCGCTGGACCACTGTGCCGCTATTTACCACCGAAGATGCGGTGCTGAATCACGTGGGGCAGACCTATCCCGGGCTCCGCACCAATACCTCCTGGATCTTCAGATTGGACCGGAACAGCGTTGGGACCGACGATCTTGACCAGATTCATCGGGCGATCAGGGTGTCGAGGGCCGCGGTGGTCGGCAGTTTGGACCACGGCAGCATAACCATCAAACTGGACCGGGTGCTAAATGCGTACTCAGAGCAACTGCTCTTGGCCCGCATCCCCTTGTTTTTGATGGTGTTCCTGGTCACCGGAATACTGGCCTACTACCTGGCATTGATCGCCGCGTTGACCGTGCGGTCTCGCAGCGCGGAAATCGCTATGCTGAAGAGCAGAGGCGCCACCACCTTTCAGATCGGAATTCTGGTGCTGGTGGAAGGGCTGCTGCTGGCGGTGCCCGCGGTGGCGCTGGGCACCCTGGCATCGCCGCTGGTCGCCAAGTTCCTGGGCGCGCTGTTCTTTGAGGTGCAAGCCGACCTGGGCCTGGGCATCTCTTTGTTGGCATTCTTGTTGGGAGTCGGTGGGGCGCTGCTGGCGGTTAGCGTGCTGACCATAGCCACCCTGTTCGCCGCGCAGAAAGGAATCGTAGAGTTTCGACAAAGCGGCGCCAGACCCGCCACCGCACCCTTCATTCATCGCTATTACCTGGACCTGCTAATGCTGGTGGTCATTGGAATTTTATGGTGGCAGACCCAGAGTCGGGGGTCTTTTCTGGTAAAGACGCTGGGGTCAAATGATTTGTCCATCGACTACACCCTCCTGCTGGGCCCCATCTTGGCGCTGCTGGGCCTGGGACTGCTGGTTCTAAGGCTATTCCCCATGATGGTCGCGGTTCTGGCCAGAGTCGCCGAACCGCTGGGGCCGGTCTGGTTGGTGCAGGGCCTGCGGAAGATCTCCCGAGACCCTATCGTTCCAGGTAGCCTGGTGGTGCTGTTGATGCTGGCTACATCGTTGGGCGTCATCGGCAGCGCCTTCAGTTCCACTCTGGACCGCAACCAGCGGGAACGCGCCATGTATCAGGCCGGGGCCGACTTGTGGCTTCGACACAATGGCGACACTTCGCACCTGGCAACTTTGGGCCTCTCCGACCTGCTGACCGAAGGTAATCTGGTCGAAGGCGCGGCCGAGGTCAGCCGTTTCAGCGCCCGCCCGCTGACGGAAGGGTTTAATTCCACTCGGCTGACCGCGCTGGCGGTAGACACCAAGACCTTCGCCAAGGTGGGCTGGTACCGCCCCGACTTCGCCAATCGAAGCTCGTTGGCGGAGCTGATGGCGGCCATAACTCCGGAGGAGTCGTTCTTTACGGATGACGGTATCAAGCTGCCGCCAGACTCGACCGGCCTGGCCCTGTGGGTGCGGGCCGACCGTACCGCATCTCGTCAGGCACTGCAGGCCAGGTTTTTGGATTCCCAGGGACTATATTTCGACGTCCCCTTGGGCAGCCTGTCCGAAAAAGGATGGCAAAGGCTGACAGCCCAGATTAAACTGCCGGAACCGACCCGGGGGCAATCCCGCTTGAGCCAGACCAGGCCAACCACCCTGGCTCCGCCCTACACGTTGTTGTCGATTCAGGTGTCCAGCGGTTCGATCGGCCGCGATCCAGGAGCGATGTTCTTCGACAGCATCAGCGCCATAACCCCGCAGGGAGAGCAAGTGTTGACCGACTTCCAAACCCTTGGTCGGTGGCAAGTCGTTGAAGACTACGTCACTCCTTCGCTGCATAGCCTGGAATTGAGCCAATCGGTTACTCGTGCCGGGCATGGCGCATCAGCCAGTTTTATCTGGTCGCCGGGCAGCGCCGGGCTGAGGGGTATCCGGTACGGCAACGCCGAGGAGCCAATTCCGGTCATAGCGAGTAATGAGCTATTGGAAATCACCGAGGTGAAATTGGGGGATACCCTCTCATTGGGAGTGTCCACCTTTGCCGTGCCGGTCAAGATTGTGGCGTTAGCCGAGTTCTTCCCCACCGTTTACCCTCTGGACCAGCCCTTCGTTGTGGCCGACTTGAGGACGCTGATCCACTACGGTAATCGCCACGGCTCAAGAATAATTGGTGGCCCCAACGAGCTGTGGGTTAGCCTGCCGGAAGGACAGAAGGAAGGACAGGTCGGTGTTTCCAACGTGATTGGCGCTTTACAAGACGCTGGAATGAGGGTAATTGAGCACCGGCTGTCTTCGGAATTGGTTGCTCAACGACTGGACCAGCCGCTGACCAACGCCAACTGGGGAGGCCTGTTGGTGTTGATGTTCCTGGCTCTGGTGTTGGCCAGCGCGTCAGGAATCATGCTTTTTTCCTACACCGATACCAAGGAACGTCAAACCGAGTTCGCGTTGCTGAGGACATTGGGTTCATCCCGGAATCAGGTCAACCGGGTCGTGTGGTTCAGCTTATTTCTGATAGTCGCCTGCGGTGTTGGGTTGGGCACCTGGTCGGGACAGCAGATCGGGGCCAGCATTCTGCCCATCCTGGAAGTGGGGGAAGGCGGCTCCCGGGTGACGCCGCCGATGATACTTCAAACCAACTGGCTGACCTTGCTTATCGCCTACCTGGTCCTGGCGGCGGTGACCTTGGGCACGGTGCTGTGGCTGGCCTGGTTCACCGCAAGGTTGGAAGTACAGCAGGTACTGCGAGCCGGTGAAGCCACCAAGTAAGCCGGCTCTTACCAATGACTAAAGCCGGGAGGGACTAAAGCCAGGAGCGATACACGAATGGCGGAAGAAACGCAAGACATTGGAGCGGCATCGGGCCGACTGGGTGAAGCGCCTGAGGCGGGACAGCCCTACATACAATGCCGGGACTTGTTCAAGATTTTCAAACCGGCGGACCTGGAGGTGGTCGCCCTTCGAGGGGTTGACCTGGACCTGGAAGCCGGCGAGTTGATGGCGATAGTTGGCGCCAGCGGCAGCGGCAAATCCACCCTGCTGAATATTCTGGCCGGACTGGAAAGCCCCTCAGCCGGCCAGGTGCGGGTGGGCCACCGCGATCTGCTGGACATATCAGACCGGGAGTTGGTGATGTATCGCCGGTCGGAAGTGGGATTCGTCTGGCAGGCCACCTCCAGAAACCTGATGCCCTACCTGAACGTGGTCGATAATGTGGAACTGCCCATGGCCATTGCCGGAGTGGCGGGCCCGGAACGGCGAGCCCGCAGTATGGAATTGCTGGCCTCATTGAAAATGGAGGACAAAGCCCGCCGGATGCCTGGTCAACTATCGGGAGGAGAGCAACAGCGGGTAGCCATTGGCGTGGCGCTGGCCAATCGACCACCACTGCTGCTGGCCGACGAGCCAACCGGGGAACTGGACAGCCAGATGGCCGCGGATGTATTTGGTTTGTTGGGAGAAATCAACCGGACCTATGGTGTTACCGTTGCAATTGTCACCCACTACCCGGGCGTGGCGCAATACGTTGACCGGGTGGTGCACATCCGCGACGGTCGGATTAGTTCAGAGAGCTACCTGCGGTCCACCTTTCAACGTTCCGGCGCCAACCTGGAAGAGGAGTATCTGGTGGTCGATCAGGCCGGTCGCTTACAGCTATCCCAGGACCATTTGGAACAACTTGGTCTGGACGGGCTGGCTGTGGCTGAAATCGCCGATGGCCAATTAACCATCAAGGCCGCCCAGGGAAGACCCCCGCGCCGCCGTCAAGACAACGCCTAGCCGAAACACCTAACCCAGGAACGCAGCAAGGAACGCGGTCTGACTCATTAAAATTTACGCTCCCTGCAATGAACGCCAGCCTTGCCTTAAAATTCATTCTGGGTTTAGCGAACATCCTGGTTTACTCGATTTTAGACCCTGCGCAGAGTTTATCCTGAGCCACTTCGACAAGCTCAGAGCCTGCCCTGAGTTTATCGAAGGGACAGGCGGGGCCGAAGAGCTCAGGGAGACATCAAAAATAGGCTCTTGACCTGGGTCAAAGGCCACAATTGGCACTTTTGAGGCTAAGCCCTAAACGCCAGAATAAGCGCATCAAGGTAATAATTAAGGTAATAATCTATGCGAGAAAACCCACCAACCCCGGACCCGAATGCAGCAAATGCAGCTACATCCAAGGGTGATACCATAATATCTACAAATGCGGTCAGCCGGGTTTTCGGCTCCGGAGAAAACGCGGTTGTTGCGGTTGACCAGGTGACATTGGAGGTACGCTCCGGGGAGTTCTTCGCGTTAACCGGGCGGTCGGGGTCGGGTAAGACCACCTTGCTCAATTTGATGGCCGGCCTGGACCAACCCACCGGCGGCCAGGTTGTGTTCGAGGGTAGGGACCTGGCGGCCCTGTCCGAGAAGCAAATGGTTGAATTGCGGCGTCACAAGATTGGCTTCATCTTTCAATCGTTTGGTCTGATACCTTTGCTGTCGGCCTATGAAAACGTTGAGTTGCCCCTTCACATCAGCGGCACAACCTGGCGGGAGCGGCGGCGTCGGGCAATTGAATCCCTGCACCTGGTCGGTCTGGGGCCCAGGGCCAAGCATCGACCATATGAACTTTCCGGTGGGGAGCAGCAGCGAGTTGCTATCGCCCGCGCGCTGGTCACCGGCCCCGACGTGCTATTCGCCGATGAACCGACTGGGGAGCTGGATACCGTTACCGCCATATCGATATCAGCTATCCTGAAGGACATAACCCAAAAGCAGGGTGTCACCGTGATAGTCGCCACTCACGACCGGACGCTGTCCGGGATATGCGATCGAGTCCTGACAATGGAAGATGGCGCCCTGGTCGATGGTGGCCAGCAGGCTTGAGGTTAACCAATTTTGCCGATTCCTGGTGTCGCGGGAAGCCGGGGTACCGGCGCGTCAAGGAATGGGCGTCAGGACCGAGGGGCCCGGACGCTGAATACCGGCGTTGCGGTGGCTACGGTGGCGGGTCCGGCGGCCATACCGGGTACTGAGCACGGTCAATATTAATATCGCTGGAATGCATTGACTCCAACTCTGCCAGGGTGCATTCCCCATCATCGTCCAATTTCAGGACTGATTCCGGCAGCAGGTCCACCGGGGAATGCCACTCGTCCAAGAGATCGTCACCAGAAGACCGCGCCACGACAAACCCGTTGCTAATCAGCCTAGCGACCACCTCAGTGGAAACCTTTCCGTAAATACTGCGTTCGATCGAGCCATGGGCATCCCACAGATTGGCTAGTTCCTCGCTGACGGTCAAGAGGCCGCCAGGAACCCGGGACCCGTAGAGGCGGCTGTTATCATTTCCCACCACCACGATCAGGTGCTTGGAATCAACTCTCCCGCCGATCATCAGGTCTACCACCGACGCCATACCCACCCCCAGCGGCTCCTCCAATTCTCTAAAGCGCCAGCCTTCCCTTCGGCGCAGCGACCTGGTCAACCAATCGTTGCTGGTAGGATTGATTCCCAGAGCGATTTCGCGCTTCACCATGGCATCAAGAATCTTTCTCTGGACTTGTCTAATCTCCGCCCAATGATCATTGGAGTATAGCCGGTCTGAGTTGGCCAGGTCCTTCACGGCAAACAGGATATTGGCGTTGTCAAGTTGTTGGACCGTTCCAAACTCGACCAGGTCCTGGAGTATCTTTAGCCGGATTAGCAACTCACCTTCTTGCCAAGACTCTCCAAAATGAACGGCCACCCTGAGCCGGGCCTTGGCCGCAGCACGCCGGGCGGTGGCCTGCCACTCGGGCCGCCATCGCGAGTCCAAACCCACGCTGTCGATACCCCAGAGCATTCTCTTGGCGTTGGGTCGATTGCTGCGCAATTGCTGTATCGCCGAAACCAGGCCTTCAGCCCGCCGGTCGATCAGGTCAGATTTCCCATTGCCTGCGGTGGGATCCAAATCTTGCTTACGCAGGCCAACCAGGTACTTGACTTGCAAAGGAGCCGGAGAGCCGGCAACTGCGGCATGGGCCCCCCGAAGGGCAGCTTCCGCCGCTTTCTTGAAGCCATCGGTTTCATGGTCACCCAGAGCGGTGCGGAACCAGACCTCCTCGACGCCATGTTGGGCGTTCTCCAAGGCGACGATCCGGTAAGCCTCTTGGAGCAGTTCCAGGGAATCCGGGTGGCTGCTCTGGAAAGCCAGCCTGATCAGATTGAGACGGTCATCGGCCTCGTCGAAGTCGGCAGGGTCTCCGGAGAGGGGGATTTTGCGTTGAAACCATTCCAGCAGTGCATCATCCGACTGCTCAAAAAAGCCCGGGATGTCTTCCTCCCTGACCAAGAAGTCATTCAGGATGTAGTCCAGGAAGGCCTCCTGGGCGACCTGGTCTTGACGGTAGACCTGTATCACCCGCATCAGCAGCTTGGGATCGCCGATGGACCCGGTGATGTGCTGGTGGGGATTGACCTTGGTAACCTGGTCCAACAGAGCGACCAGGTCTGGAAAATGCCAACTTTCTTGCTTTACTTTGTTGGCAATCAATAACACGTCCAGCACGTGAGCCAGTTCTGCCACGCTGATGGAACGTGACTCAATGAGGCCCTCGGGACTGATTGTCGTGTTGCCGATTCGTGGCATAACGTTAGCCTCGGCTCAGGCCGGGTTGACCCGGCATGGGCATCTCACGGGCCAGCAAGGGGTTGGCGACGTAATCGTACGGCAAATTATTTCGCGTCATTGCTTTTCTTTTTCCGCTCCACTTTGGGCCTGGTCCACTCAACACAGGCGAAGACGTTGTGGCTATGGATGCTTTCATGATTCACAACTTGCACCTGGAACCAGGAGATCCGCTGGTCCTTCTCCAAGCGTTTGGCAACGCCGCGAGCTATGTCTTCGACAAAGACCGGGTTGTCGTAGGCCTGCATCGTCACATACCGTTCATCCGGGCGCTTCAGCAGCGGGTACACGGGCGCCGAGGCTGACTTTTCCGCAATATCAATCAGGTCTTCAGCCCAGACCATGGCCGGTATCCCTTCTTTGGAACTGGAGCATCGGACGTCGATGGTCACATAACCGCGCTGGTTGTGCGCTCCATAGTCGCTGATTTTCTTGCTGCAAGGACAGAGGCTGGCTACCGGGACTCGCACTCGAAGAATAAAACGGTCCTCGTCCCCTTCCAGTTCGCCAATCAATGAACACTCATAGTCCATCAAGGCCTTTGCGCCACTTTCCGGAGCGATTCTTTCCAAGAAAAACGGGAAAGTTACTTCCATGTGGGCGTTATCAGCCCCCAACCGCTCCTTCAGCCGCCGGAGGATTACCGGCAGAGAATGTATCGTCATTTCACCCTCATACTCGTTGAGGATCTCAATGAAGCGGCTCATGTGGGTCCCCTTGACCTGCTGCCTCAGGTTCACCCCCATGGAGATTTTGGCGACGGTATGCTGCCGGTTCTGGTTTCGGTCGAATACCACTATCGGAAAGCTGACATCGCTCACTCCCGTCCGGTCAATGGGAATGCCGCGCTGGTCACTTTGTTTATGCACATCTGCGATAGTGGCGGGTGATGCTGCATATTTACTGCCGGTCCGAGCCATGACTACTTTTCTTCTCCCTGATAGATACAAGCCGAAGTACACGTTTCATTCACAACTATTTTGCTCAACTCT
>JACZRM010000046.1 GCA_022576105.1 Chloroflexota bacterium
CAAGTATGGTCTCGGTGTCCAGAGGGGTTAACGTTCTCAGGTCTACCACCTCCACGTCAACGCCCTCGCCGGCCAATACTTCGGCGGCTTCGAGGCAATAATGGAGGGTCAGGCCGTAGGACACCAACGTGATTTGGCTGCCCACCCGTTTGACGTCGGCTTTCCCGATGGGCAGGGTGTATTCCTCGTCGGGCACCTCGCCCCGCACCAGCCGGTAGGTCTTCTTGTGCTCCAGGAACACCACCGGGTTGTTGTCGCGGATGGCCGACTTGAGCAATCCCTTGGCGTCGTAGGGCGTGGCTGGCGTGACCACCTTCAGTCCAGGGGTATGGAAGAACAGAGACTCCACATTCTGGGAGTGGAACAGCCCTCCGCGTATGCCCCCACCGTAGGGAATTCGCACCACCATCGGCACGTTCAGGTTGCCGTTGGTACCGTAGCAAACCCGCGCCGCCTCGCCGATGAGCTGGTTCACGCTGGGCCAGACGAAGTCGGAGAACTGGACTTCCGGGATGGGCCGCAGGCCCCGGTAGGCCGCTCCCAGGGCGATGCCCATGATGGATGCCTCAGCCAGGGGCGTGTCGATCACGCGTTTCTCGCCGAACTCTTCCAGAAACCCCTGGGTGGAAAGGAATACGCCGCCCCGCTTACCCACGTCCTCACCCAGGATGAAGACTTTGTCGTCGCGGCGCATCTCCTCCGCCATTGCCTCGCGGATTGCTTCAATTACGGTTTTAACGGCCATACTTCCTGCTGTGTTGTGTGAGTAGTGCCCTCACCCCGACCTCGATTAACTCTCGGTCTCCCCTCTCCCATCGGGAGAAGGGCTGGCGGTGAGGGTTATCACCCCAATCCCTTCGACAGGCTCAGGACAGGCCCTGCCTTCCCCCATCGAGGGGCAAGGGGTAAAGTCCTGGCGCATCCTAGTTCCCAATACCGATCAATCAACAAACTCAATCAACAAACAAATTATCGTATATGGTGGCAGGGTCGGGAGGCTCGGCGGCGTCGGCAACGTCGGTGGCTTCGTCAATGGCCCGTTTCGCCTCAGCGCCAATTTCCTCTACCTGCTCCTTGGTTAGAAATCCCTGTTCAGTCATGTAGGCGGTCATCGTTACAACCGGGTCTCTCTGGCGCAGGGTTTCCATCTCTTCCGCCGGACGGTAGCGCCGGTCATCGTCGTCGGTGGTGTGGGGCAGGAAACGCTCCACCTTCATTTCCAGCAACACCGGCCCCTCTTGGCGCGCATGGATAATCGCCTCCCGGGTGGCTTCGTAAGCGGACAACAAGTCCATGCCATCCACCACCACGCCGGGAAACCCGTATCCCTCGGCCCGATCGGCAACATTGGCAATGGCCATCTGGCTGCTCTGGGGCACCGAGATAGCGTAGCCGTTGTTCTCGCAGATAAACACTACCGGCAGCTTGTGCACCCCGGCGAAGTTCATCGCCTCATGAGTCTCGCCCTGGCTGGTGGCCCCGTCGCCAAAGTACACCAGCACCACGGTGCTGTCGCCTTGCAGCTTGCAGGCCAGCGCGTAGCCCACCGACTGAGTCAAACTGGCGGCGACGACGTTGGATATCTGAATAATCTTGTGTTCCAGGTCGGCGCCCTGCAGGGGAAACTGGCGGGCGTTGCTGTAGGGTTCTCCCGCCTTGCCCATGAACGACTTCATCACCTGCACTGGAGTCAGCCCGGCGGCCATCTTGATTGCCAGCCCGCGGTAGTAGGGGAATAGGAAATAATCGCCGTCTTTTTCCGCCGCCAGCAAACTGCCCAGTTGGGCCGCTTCATGGCCCTGGGACGAGGCGGAGATGGGCACCTTACCCTGGCGATTCATCATCCAGATTCGCTCGTCCATGGTGCGGACCAGCACCAGCCGCCGGTAGTAGTCCACCAGGTCGGCGGCGCAGATGCCCTGGGGCAGGCCGTCGGCTGAGCCCGACCGACTGGAACTAGTTTTTCCACGATTCTTGGGTGTGCGGGCCTTTGCTTGTGTCATCACTTCCACTGATAGTTAGTTGGCGCTGGTTAGTTGGCGCCGGTCTAATTGCGCCGGTAATACGCCGGAAAATAAATCGGGGGCATGTCAAAATGCCCCCGTATGGGTTGCTATGTCCTGCCTAATTATCCCGTCAAGAAACATTCGCGTTTTCTCTTGCCAGTTTTCTCTTGCCAGTGTTCTCTTGCAATGAACGTTTGGATTGCTGCCCAATGGTTCAATTATATATTGCGGAGACTGGCACTAGCAAACCGCCCGGAGCAAGTGAATGGAGAACCTCTATGAAGAGACTTAGAGGCCCTAACATAATGAATAATTGTGTCTTTCTGAGGAGTCCCGATTCCATCGGGACGACGAAGAATCTAAAGTCCTGCAGCACAAATCCTGATGCGAGAACAGTACTCCTATACCATAAGTAATGGAGTTAGAATTCTTGGGCAGGACATATGACTCGAAAGGTTCTGATTCCAAGGTGTTGAGGCCCTTCTCGGAGTTTATCCTGAGCCACTTCGACAAGTCCGACTTTGTCGAGACTCTCGATGGAATCGGAGCTCAGGACAGGCTGGGCCGAAGGGCCCAGGGTGACAGCCCGCCTATTTTGTCAGGGCCTCTTCGCCAATAATTCTTCACTAGCTGGTCGGTTTGGCGGGCCATATCTTATGTATCTTTTCCTCAAACTCAAATCCAACATAGGCCGCGGTCTCAATGTCGATGGAAAACAAATGAAACTCCGGCTCTTCGGGCCGCCACCCAATCTTGGCGAAAACCGCGTCGCAGAAACGGCTTCGCCGGTCCAGGGAGTGTATTTCCACCGCATTGCCATAGAGTTTAACCTCCCCTTCACTGCCGTCCTTGTTGCAAACCGTGCTGTGAACGGTACAGCGGGGGTCTCGTTGCAGGTCGAGGGCTTTCATCGACCGCCACATCATGCCCAGGTAGAGGTGGCCATCGACGATGATTACCTCAACCGGCGATATGCGGGGCCAGCCGTTCTTGCGGAGAGTGGCCAGCAACACCAGGCCGGTGCGGTTAAACCGTTCCTCTCCCAAAGTGGCAATTTCCGGTGCATTGGCCTTGAACTCTTCCCAAATCATTTAATTGCCTTTACCCAGAAATATCCAGCAACCAATTTGGGTGGTCCTCCGGGTGCTAGTTGGTTGTTAGATTAACATTGGTGAGGGTTGCGTGAGAAATGCCAGTCGTCAGACCCGGGGATTCAGCCGGGGATTCAGCCGGGAATTGAGTCGGGAATTGAGTCGGGAATTGAGTCGAGAAATGCAGTGGGAAAACTAGCCTTGATCGGCCAGCTGCATCAAACATAGATCGGCCTGGCTATAACCTTGACACCCCTTGGGTGTTGTGATAATTTTCACTAGGTTCGCAGCGGGCTGGGTTTTGGCGGCTGCGTTCTTGTCAATGCCAAGCGATCAACAGCGACGGTGAAATGCCAATAACAGACCCCAATGCGTTGACCAGCGCCGACTGGCTCAACCTTCATAACTGGTTGACGTTGCTGTGGATATTCTTCCCCCTGATGATCATCTTCGCCTTCTCCATGATGATCGCCCATGCCTTCATCCCGTCGGGCGTCGCCACCGGCCACTTTCCGACGGGTTTTCGGATGTTGCGTATTCCCTTGACCATCATTGGCTTGATCGCGCTGGTCTTAGCGCTGATTTTGTTTTTTTCCGCGTTGTTGCTAACTCCAGAAATGCTGCGCCAGATCTGGCCGCGTCCCTGGATGTAACCCGGCTCAAAAAACCGGAAGCATAATTTAGGCACGCAGCATTCGCACTCGCTAGATACTCAATCGCAGGAATAGGTTCGACGGTACATGCGGCCAAGCGCAAACATAATACCTCTGGCTCTGGTGGGGCTAATCGTAACCGCCATCGTAGGTTTTATAGTTGTAGTCCTGGTCATATCCTGGTTTTCCAATCCGCCCTTTGGCTTGGGCAATGCACCGCCGCAACCAATTGCCTTCCCCCATACCGTCCATGCCGGCCCAATCGAGGCTGGCGGGGCTGGCATCCAATGCGAGTTCTGTCATCGCAATGTTACCAAGGGCGCCGCGGCCACCGTACCGGCGGTGGAGAACTGTTTATTCTGTCACAACCAGATTAACGCTGAGACTCAGGTGGGGACAACGTCGGCGAACTTGACCGAAGTGCAACGAGTGGTGGACCGGTTCAAGGACAACAACCCCATTGACTGGGAGCGGGTCCACCGGCTGCCGGACCACGTGCGGTTTGTCCACGAGGCCCACATCAGGTTCTTGACTCAAGGGGAGTCCCGCACGGTTTCCCTGCCCATGGGAGATGGGCAGCCGATGCAGCTCCCCCTGACGGTGGGTCAGGCTTGCTCGGTTTGCCATGGCGACGTGGCCAGCATGATCGAAGTCCAGCCTCAGGCTGGTCAGTCCCTGAAAATGGGCACCTGTGTGGATTGCCATCGGGAGACCAACGTAGCCACCGATTGCACTATCTGTCACAAGTGAGAATTAGGGTAGGCATCATCGTATGAGATTCACACGGCGCAACTTCCTGGCTTGGGCGGGCCTCTCCGCAGTGGGAGCGGTTGGCTGTGATATTTTTGGCGAGAATAGGGAGGAGCTAAAACTTCAGAGCCCGGTTATGCAGCCGGAAGACCTGGTTAAAGGCCGGGACAACTGGTACGCCACCCTCTGCCGCCAATGTCCTACTAGCGAAGGTATCCTGGTGCGGGTGATGGAAGGCCGAGCCAAAAAGGTGCAGGGCAATCCACGGTACCCGGTGAACCAGGGCAAACAGAGCGCCCGCTGCGACTCTGGTCTGCAAGCGCTGTACCATCCGGAACGGATTGCCGGCCCCCTGCGCCGGTCCGGGCCCCGGGGCTCTGGAGAGTTTACCCCCACTGGCTGGAAACAGGGTCTGGATACCCTCAGCGCCCGCTTAGACGCCCGAGGCAGCAGTTTGCTGATGGTGACTGAGCCGATGCGCGCTCATCCGGCCTTGATTGTCAGCCGGTTCGCCCAGGCCTTTGGCGGCCGTCATCTGGGGTTTGAGCCTCTGGACCAGACGACCTTGCGGGCGGCGATCAAGAGTGTTTACGGCCAAGAGTTGCTGCCCGACTTTGACATCGCCAACGCCAATTACCTGCTGTCTTTTGGGGCGGATTTCCTGTCCACCTGGGTCTCGCCCACCAGGTGGTCGGTGGGCTACGGTGAGTTCCGTCAGGGTGCCGGACGCAGTGAGCGGGGCACCCATGTTCACATCGATCCTCGCTTCTCGTTGACCGCGGCCAACGCCGACCGCTGGGTTCCCATCAAGCCCGGCACCGAAGGCCTGCTGGCCATGAGCCTGGCCCACGTCATTATCGAGGAAGGATTGTCGGCGGACAGCGCCGCAGTAAACACCATGACCGGCGGACGGGGTGCGGCGGCGCTGGGCGACTTTGCTCCCGATACCGTGGGCCCGATGTTGGAGTTGCCCGAAGCCATGCTCAAAGGCAAATCCGCCGCTGAGTTGATCCGAGAATTGGCCCGCGATTTTGCCGGCCACCGTCCCGCTTTGGCCATTGGCGGTGATGCGGCGGCGGCCCAGACCAATGGCCTGTTTAATCTTGAAGCCATTTACGCCTTGAATTATCTGGTCGGCAGCGTCGGTCGCGATGGCGGGGTAAAGCTCAACCCGGGTAGCCCGCTGCCCGATTTGCCAGCCGCTGCCAAAGTAGGTACTCTCACCGACTGGATCGACGCCACCGAAGAAATCAACCAGGGCCGCACCCAAATGGTCCTGGTGCACGGCGCCGACCCGGTCTACGGACTGCCGCCTTCGGTGGGCTTTGGCGCAGCTTTGAATCGAGACGACCTGTTTATCGTCAGCTTCTCCCAGTTCATGGATGAGACGACGGTGATGGCCGACCTGATCCTACCCGACCGTATCTATCTGGAGGATTGGGGCAGTGATATTCCCGACCCCGGCCCGGGCTATCAAGTGCTGGGAATTCAGCAGCCGGTGGTCAACCCGCTGAGCGACCTGGACCCGCGCAGTTTTTGCGATGTGTTGCTGAGCGCCGCTCAGGAGTTGGGCCGCGACGACGATTTGCCCTGGGGCAGTATGGAAGAAGCCCTCCGGGAATCCTCCGATGCCCTGTTCGCTCTGAACCGAGGGTCGGTGCTGGCTTCATCGGCCAACGAGTTCTGGAACGACTTGCTGCGGCAGGGTGGCTGGTGGGACCATCGGGAAATCGGGCCGGTGCCCAGCGCTCCCGACGGCCTATATAATAGTCTGGCCAGTCGAGAATCGCAGCCCAAGTTTTCTGGAGACGGGTTCTACCTGGCGCCCTTCTCCCACAATACTCTGCTAGATGGTCGAAACACGCATTTGCCTTGGGCCCAGGCAGCGCCCGACCCGATGACCACCATCGTTTGGCAAAGCTGGGTGGAAATGAACACCAGGCATATGCAGGAATTGGGACTGCGGGAAGGCGACATCGTTCAGGTCACTTCATCCCAGGGTTCGATCAAGGCTCCGGTGTATCCCAACCCGGGTATGCCCCCCAGGGTGGTGGGTGTGCCGCTGGGACAGGGCCGGAAGAACGGCCCGGAATACGCTACGGATCGTGACGAGCGGGAAAGCTCCAACGTGTTGAGTATTCTGGCGGGCAGCACGGTTGATGGCACCGGCGCATTGGCCTGGGCCAGCAATCGGGTGCAGGTCAGCGCCACTGGGGAGAGCATCAGGATTTCCAAATTTGAAGGCGAGTTCACCAGTCGGGAGATTGGCAACCAGATTGACAACAACCCGGGCGAGGAAATAATCAAGACCACCTCTCCCAATGGGCATTAGCAGCCCGGGGGCGACCGATTGAATCAATAACGCCCTCTCCCTGGATGGGAGAGGGTTGGGGTGAGGGTGTCCCCTCGCTCTAGCTCCCTCCCACTGGGGGAGGGAGAATATAAGACTCGAGGGGCGTGTAGCCAGGGTAAAAAATACAAATAGTGCAGGACAGCAGTCTGTACCAACGGGGTAAGAAATGGTAACAAATCGCATCGATCATAAGTGGGGCATGGTGGTGGACCTGGACAAATGTACCGGGTGCCAGGCTTGTGTGGTCGCTTGCCAGGCGGAAAATAACCTTCCCATCAACGTCAAGGACTTGTTTTTGCAGAAGCGGGCCTTTGAGTGGATTCGCATTGAGCGATACTGGGAAGGGGAGTACCCCAATGTTAAAGCCCGGTTCATTCCAATTCTGTGCCAGCACTGTGAAAACGCCCCCTGTGAACCGGTGTGTCCCGTGTTTGCCACCTACCGCAACGACTCTGGGTTAAACGTTCAACTTTACAACCGCTGCATCGGCACTCGATATTGCATCAATAACTGCCCTTACCAGGTCCGATACTTCAACTTCTGGCAACCCAACTGGCCGGATCGATTGCAGAACCAACTGAACCCGGACGTCACCGTGCGAACCCGTGGTATCACCGAGAAATGCACCTTCTGCATTCAGCGGCTCCGTCGCGCCGAGTTGCAGGTGGAAAGGGCTGGCGGTCAGCGGCTGGATGATGAGAAGCTGCACGCGGGCAATTATGCTCCAGCTTGCGTCCAGGCTTGTCCCACCAATGCACTGATGTTCGGAGACCAGAACGACCCAGGCACGCAGATTCGTCCCTACTTTGACGATGTCAACGCGCACGATATGCACCACGAAGAGGACCGTGTCACCCGAGGATACCGGCTGTTGGAAGAAGCCAACACCAGACCCAGCGTGATTTATTTGAAGAAGGTAGACCAATTCCCGCTGGATGAAAGCGATCGTCATGTCTAGCCAGACCGAAACATACCACTCCCCTTACCCGGCGGATATGTGGGTCCTGCCCAACGCCCGGCAGATGACCTGGGACATTGAAGGGAAGACCCGCGCCATGCCATCGGCCTACAAGCTGGCCCTGGCGGTTTCCGGCGTGCTGGCGGTGTTGGGTGTGATTGGTTTCATCGTGCGCGCTGTCACCGACGGTTTTTCAGAGCATGGGCCATGGGGTTACTACGCCGCGATATTCGGGTACATTTTCCTGATCACCGGTGCTTGTCCTCTGGTGTCGGTGGCGTTCCGTATTACCAAGAGCCACTGGCGGCGTCCCCTGTCACGAATCGCCGAATTGTTCGCGGTGATGGGCGTGGTCAACGTCATCCTGTACATACCGCTGATTTTCATCCTGCCCCCAATCAACAATCCCAACTTTGGGCCGGATACTCACGGCCAGTTGGAAATTCGCCGCACCCTCTGGATTGAAGTCCCCTTTGGCGCGCCGCATCTGTGGATCTTCCTGGGCTTGTTGGCCCTGGCGGTAACCAGCCTGGCAATCCTGTGGTTGTCGGCGGTCCCGGACATGGCTGAAACCCGCGGCGGCACCACCGGGTTGCGGCGGCTCAAGTACAACCTGCTGTCCGGGCACTGGTATGGCACCAAAAGACAGTGGAACAGCCAGAAAGCCGGCCTGGCCTACCTGGGCGCCCTGTACTTCATGATGCTCATCTTCGTCCAGTTCCTGTTTGTCAGCGACTACGCCATGAGCCTGATCCCCGGCTGGAAAGACTCTATTTTGCCGCCGCTGTACGCCGTAACCGGATTCCAGTCGGCCTTGAGTCTGATATTGGTCATTGCCTTCATCATGAGGCGGTGGGGCGGATATCGAGAGTACATTGGGATTTCACCCTTCTGGGCGGCCAGTAAGATTCAGTTGGGGCTGACTCTGCTGTGGACCTACCATCTGTTCGCCTTCTTCATGACCTTCTGGTACGGGCGCCTGGAAGTGGAACTGAACGTGCTCCGGTACCTGCTCTTCGAGTCTTACTCCTGGGTGTTCTGGACCAATGTGATATTGATTTTCTTGATCCCCTTCTGGATATTGGTCTGGAACCCGGTGCGCAAGAGCGACTGGGGGCCGGCCTTGGCCGGAGTGTCGATACTCCTGGGCAATCTGATGTTTCACATCCGGATCTTCGTCGGGGCCTTCAACGCCGGCGATATCTATGACCTGGGATTGAGTCGGGTACCGCCGCCGGTATACCCAGATATCTGGGACCTCTTCATCGTGTTTGGCGGGCTGGGTTTGGTGGCTTTGGTTTACCTGGTTTCGGCCAAGGTGATACCCCTGATGTCGGTCTGGGAAGTTAAAGAGGGGGCCATGTACCAGAAGAAGGGACGGTTGTTCCGTGGTGAATACATGATCCTGGCAAAACCGGAGTAGACCGACCCGCCTGGTTCGAAAAACTGACCGGCCGGCATAAGCAACTGTTGGTGGCGAGAAAGTCTAGCCACCAGATTTGGTAGATAAATTTGGCGGACATATTAAGTGAAAGGCACAAGGATGGGAGCCTGTAATGCAGGAAGGTAGACCCCTTACCCCTACCGAAATAAACCGGGACCTGCTTCGTTCGATCCTGGATACCCCTCGCTGGTTCTGGCCGACGGTGGGTTTCCTGGGAATGATCGTCTTGGCCGCCGCCATCACGATTGGAGTGATGATCGACCGCGGCCTGGGCATAACCGGACTGAACCGTCCCGTTGTTTGGGGATTCTTCATCACCAACTTCGTGTTCTGGATTGGCATCAGCCACGCTGGCGTGATGCTCTCGGCCATTCTGCGATTGTCCAAAGCCGAGTGGCGAAGGCCGGCCACCCGCGCCGCCGAAGTGCTGACCATTTTCTCTTTGCTGACCGCGTTGTCCATGCCCATTATCCACACCGGGAGACCCTGGCGCGTTCTGTATTGGACTTTTCCGTATGACTTCTCCCGGGGCATCTGGCCCAACATTCGCTCACCGTTGATCTGGGACCCCAGCGCAATTTTCACCTACCTTACGTCCAGCAGCCTCTTCGTGCTGATCGCGTTGATACCCGACTTTGCGGTGATGCGAGACCATACCACGGGCATCGCCAACCGGATCTACACCCTGCTGGCCATGGGCTGGGAAGGCAATCCCCGC
>JACZRM010000310.1 GCA_022576105.1 Chloroflexota bacterium
ATGACCTTGTCCCCACAGCTGATTACAACCTGGTGGACGTAGCCCCGGACCAACCGCGCTGGAGGCGGTACCGTAAACCACCGGTGCCGAATAGGCGTTGCCTAGGTGTTCAGGGCTTTGTAGGGGACCACTGGAAGGGAGCTCACCCGGCCGGTCTGCCTGTCCGAGGCATCGTAGTGCGTCTGGGGCCTGCTCACCCGTGTCCACTACAGGAGGCGGTGTGGGCGTTGGGCTGGACGTGGCCGGGGGCGGGCGGTGGGCAGCGTAGAGGGGGCCGCAGACCCGCTATTCAGCAACCCAGGCGCTTACTTTCCGGGGTGTGCTCTCCGGAAGGCCCTTGAGCAGCTCCTGGATCCGCTGCCTTCACTTCCATCCAATGGTCCGCTTAAAGGTCACGGGCTGCTGAGCCAAGGCTGGTGATGTTCACGAGCCGGAGGTTAAGGCGGGCCCGGTTTCGGCTCCATGGACAGGTAACCGCCCACCCGTTGGTTTAACCGCCGGCTTGTGCGTCCATTGCATGGAAGCAGCCGGGCGTTCAAGAAGGTCACATCAGAGGTTTCCGCCTCACACCCAATTTAAACTACCCCAGGTGTCTCTATGGTGCATTTTGGTTAAGTGATACTTTCACACATACCTATCAGAGTAGCCGGCGACATCGGCGCGGCAGCTAAGGTGGACCAGGGAAAACACTAGAAATTAAAACCATATGGTTTTGCCAAAGATGTCCCCCAAGCTACAAGCTTCGGATAGGACCCAGTCCATTGGAACCAGGGACGGGGACGCATTGTATGCCGGTACGCCGCTGCTCCTGGCCGGTTCCGCAGCGGCGCACCTAGGGGCCCATCCGCCCGATAGGGCCGCCCTGTCCGTAGCCAAAGCCCAACGTTGTCTGGCCGATCTTACCTAAGCTGGGCCGCCACTGCTAATTACTCGAACCTGTAGAAATAGCCAGAGGGGTGACCAAAATGAAAAGCCGCGTTGAAAGTTCCGTATTAACCGGCCAGGATGAACTCCTGGAGACGATCGTGGTGCATGCGGACTCGATACTAGAGGACATAATCTCCGAATACCTGGAGGAGCGCAAGGCGGAAGCTCCAATAATTCAGGGCGCCTTGAAGCAAAACGACTACCCGGCCTTGCGAGAGATCGGACACGATATTGAAGGGACAGGTGGCGCGTTTGGCTTTGAGGGCTTGGCCGAGTTGGGCCGGGCGCTGCGTTTAGCTGCCGGGGAAGAGGACAATAAAGAGCTCGAAAAAATAGCGGAGCAAATAGAGACATACCTGAGGCGAGTAAAAGTGGCCTACGATTAGCTGACGCGAGGCCCACGTCCGGTTCAGGATGGCCCAGAATGCGGGTCAGGTGAACGGTGCGCAGCGGAGACCATAGCCAGCCGGATAGATGGCCCCGCCAGGAATTCCCTTTTGTTGGCGAAACGTGACGCCAATCCTTAGCCGAGGCAAAACCTGAAATCCCGGAGCCGGCGGAGAGACTGGAGGACCTCGGGGGGCGTCCAATTGTTGGCCGCTCCTTCTTGCTGGCCGTGCACTGGGCTCTCCGAACTATCCATGTCCAGAATCACTCGCCGGTGTGGAGTGTGAGCCATGGCCAGTTCCACCCACTGGGGATTCATCAGGGCCAGCCCCTTTAGGTTGTCCTCTTGGGTCAGAGTCTCCGTCTCAAAGCGGCTCATGGTGTTGGTTCTGGCGGCGTTGCGGTCTGAACCTTGCCAGCCCACGACAATTCGCATGGCAGGGTCTTGGGAAAGACGTTCAGCATCGTTGGTATCATCGTAGCCGGCCAGGCGGCTGTAGATGGACTGGCGGAGCAGAGGGACCAGGTGGTGGCGGATGTTGCGGCCGGTACGGCTTTCCTGGAGATAGTCGGAGGCGATGGGGGTAAGGTCCAAGGCGTCATCAAGCTCTCGGAAGGCCAGGAGTCCGGCGTCGGAAGTGATGGTTGCACCCCTGAACTCCAACCGGATTTTGGGGTTGAATTGGAGCCGGAGAGGGGCCATATCGCCGTCACCCATCGGGTGCCTCCAATGCCGGTACGCAAGATATCTGAAATAGCTAATTCATTGCATGTATTTTATCTCAAACACGGCCAAAAGATTCATGAAACGACTACGGCAGCAAGGAAGTTGCCTATTTACCGCATCACTCGTTTTAGCCAAATGGGGAATACGGGATTAATGGAGCGGGGGTTCAAGAAATACTAGGTCCGGGCAAATGACCGGCTTCGAGCGCCCCAGGTTGCTGCCACCAACACCGCCAGGCTGTGTTTCAGGTGGAGTTCCACTCTCCCCCGTCTCCCCGTCTATCCGCCAGTTCATACTCCAAGAGCCAGTGAAGAATCCTCGCTTTGTTCTTTTTCTCCCATTACCGCTTATCGCCATACTCGGTAATATCCACCCTTCCACCGACATCCCCACGTTGACGGGGTGTCTGCCTGCAGTGACAATAACGGTAATGACTACCCAAATATGCATGGTTCGGTAATGAACCTTTTTAGCTCAAATACTCCC
>JACZRM010000047.1 GCA_022576105.1 Chloroflexota bacterium
CGCTAAAACAGCAGACCTACGACTGCTTGAAGTAAAACTGGGGGAACGGACTGCGCACCTTTGAGGCGATTCGCTCAGTGACGCCCGGCGACACTATATTCAGCCTGGACGCCACCGTACCGGCCAGCCGGGCGGCCCGATGCTTGAGCATTGACCAGCCCCGGCAGTTCCTGTCCCCCTGGGGCTGGGCCGGACTTGGGTTCGCGTTCCCGGCGTCAATGGGCGCCAAAGTGGGAAAACCTAACAGTCCGGTGGTCTGCATCACCGGCGACGGCGGGTTTCAATATAATATTCAGGAATTGGGCACCTGCGTGCAATATGGCATCAGTCCCATTGTGCTAGTATTCAACGACGATGCTTGGGGCGTGCTGAAGGATTACCAGAGCACCCGATTCGGCGACCGGTTGATGGCCACCGACCTGGTCAATCCCGACTTCATCAAGTTGGCCGACTCTTACGGAATCGAGGGCACCAGGGTCAACACTGTGGCCGAACTGACCAAGGCGTTGGCTCAGGCGGTAACCGCTGAGCGGGTCCAACTGATTGAGGTTTGCACCCCCAACGGGTTTGGGGATTTTGTATAAGGTTATCAGCCAGGCATCACAAAACTAACACGGCGGGTGTAGAAACCTTGGATGCGGTGATGCTGTGGTTCGACAAGCCTGTCCTGAGCCCGCCGAAGGGCTCACCACCAGCGGATCATGGCCTATCCCCCGCTCGTCCTGAGCCAGTCGAAGGATAGAATGGGCGAACTATCTAGTTTGCACCCATTCGCTGGGACTATGAGGGAGCGTCCGGTTGTCAACTTCTGAAGCCCATTCCAAGGCCTTGCAACGCCGGGTATACCCGCTGGACGCCCATGACCTGACCGAAGAGCAGATTGCGGTCGCCTTCGCCATGACCTCCCGGCGCCCCGAACCCTTCGATGAAATCGCCCAGCAGGTCAGCCAGCAGAAGGCCGCCGATTTCCACGAGCGCTGGGTTTTGGGCTATGGTCACGCTTCAGTAGCCGAGCATGCCGTGGTGCATCTGGCGGTGGAAAATGTGTCGCGTCTGGCCTGCGACACCCTGGAAGATAACCGTTTGGGGTCCTACACCGAGAAGTCGTCGCGCTATCAGGTGCTGCCGGAGGGCAGCTACTTTTTTCCGCCTGAATTGGACGCTCAGCCAGACCTGGCGCAAGCGTACCGGCAAGCCTGCCAGCAGCTTTTCCGCAGCTACCATCATCTGATCGACGCCAGCATGGCCCATCTTCGCAGCGTGGACCCGCAGCAGCACAACGAGCGGGATTCGGCCTACAATATGCGCTTGCGGCGCGTGGCCACCGACCACTGCCGGGCCACACTGCCGGCGGCCACACTGACCAACGTGGGTGTCACCGCCAACGCCCGGGTGCTGGAATACGCCATCACCAAATTGCTGTCGTCGGACCTGGCCGAAGAGCGGGAGTTGGGGCTGGAGCTACGCGACCAGGGTCGCAGCATCACGCCCACCCTGATCAAGTACGCCGAAGAAAACCGTTACTTGCGGGAGACTCGTCAGGAACAGCGGCGCTTGTCGGCGGAGACCGTTGACGCTTCGCCGAACGACCCGGGTGCTCTAATTCCCGCCAAATTACTGGACTGGGATACCCAAGCTGAGGAGAAGCTGGCAGCGGCGTTGTTGTATCGGGAGGCCCACTCCAGCTATGAGACGGTGTGGGAGCGGGTGTTGGGGATGACCTCCCAGGAAAGACAAAGTATCATTGACCGGTGTACATCCGCCCTGGGGGAACACGATTCCCCGGTACGGGAATTTGAACTGGTGGGTTACACCTTCGAGTTCCTGATGGACTACGGGGCCTATCGGGAGTTCAAACGCCACCGGATGATGTCTTACATTCCCCAACCGCTGACCATCGCTCATGGCTATCGGACGCCGGATTTGATCGTCGAAGCCGACCTGTCGGGTGTCTACCAGGATACTTTAGGTCTGGCCGAAGAGGCCCAGCAAAAGGTTGCCGAATTCTCCCCCCGATTGGCCGAGTATCTGGTGACTCACGCCCACTACCGCCGGGTGCTGGTGAGGCTCAATCTCCGCGAATGCTATCACCTGTTTAAGCTGCGCACCTCTGAACTGGCCCACTTCGCCATCCGAGAGCCGGTGTTGGCGGCGATGAAGCTGGCGGTGGATACCCATCCGCAGTTTTTCCACAACCTCCACTTGCGGGATTATCCCGATTGGTGGCCCTTCACTAAACCCTCCGCTGGTTAGCCGGGCTGGGAATGTTCTCTTTTACACCGGGCTGTTCTCGCATCAATAGCAACCATCAACGCACAGTGTATCAATTAGCCCTCGTCATTCCGGCGCAAGCCGGAATCAATTAGAACCGTTCAACCACCCCGGTATCTGGACACCGGCTTTTGCTGGTGTGACAAACGGAATCCCATTCCTGGCAAAACAAACTGATGTACTACCGAGCAACTCATTCTCCGGAATCGAGCGCGCGTCGTGCGGTTACCTCGTATTGCAACTCATCGTAATATGGCCCCGGCAAAGACATTGCAAATGCTGCCAGGGATGATTCACAATTGGGTTGATTCCTGCGGTAGTGGGGTTGTGCCGTGGCAAGGTCCGAGAAGTTGGGAAGTTTGAACCTGATGGTGTCTGTAGCGCAATAAATTGGTTGTTGCGGGCCAATCAGGGGTCGGAACAGTCGCGGGTGTAGCCGCAGTTGAGGCATTGTATTTTGCAATGCTTTTCCACAGTGCGACCGCCGCATATCTCGCAAGTCGCATCGTCCGCGTCGGGCGGCGGTTTTTGCGTGGAACCGGCTTTGACTGCCCCTGGGTGCATTAGGTTGGACCGTCCTGTTCGGTTGAAATCAGGCAAAGTATATCAGTTGAAGCCCGTAACGACCTATCGACGACCAACCGAATCGTTGCCGCCGGTGGCGGTTGCTGGCTGGTTGCTTTGGGTGTTTATGTAGTTCATGCCGGCACGCGACGAGCTGGTTCAGCTATGGAATTTTGCTGTGCAAGACCATCTTGTCCTGATCGGAGATGGTCCCGTCCGGTGTCCCCTCGGTCAGGTTCACCCAATCAAACATGAACATCGGCTCGGGCGGAATAATGTCCAGCGTCCCCCATCCGGTGTCATCAACTTTAAGGGTTCCCATGGGTATCCTGATGCCGTCCCGCACCAGCCAAACATGGTAGGAGCGCACACGGGAAGGATATTCCATGTTGGAGACCATCAATATCGCCCGCTGGCCGCTGCGCTCGATCAACAGCACACCCTCAGGCTTGCCTGAACCGTTGGGAGGCTCCAGTATCACGGGTTGACTATCCGGTTGGACGCTCAAATAGCTGGCTATTTGCAGCCCCCGCAACGTGTTAGCCATTTCAGCTTCGTTGGCTTCAGCCTGGTCCAACCGGGCCAATAGCGCCGAGTTGCTCTCCTCAAGTTGTTGGGTCTGGGCTACCGTCTCATCCATTTGAGCGGCCACAGTGGAGTTCTCACTGGTTAACTGGTCGACTTGATCGGTAACTCTCAGGTTCATGACGATGGACGCGCTGAACAGACCGATAACCAGGACGGCGGCCAGCGGAAGCAGCCAGGCGCTGTTAAATGCCCGGGGCCTCACCCGGGTGGCAACAGCGGTGGCGGTGCGGTGCTGGCCCTCCGGTTCAACCTGGCGCCAAGATAATGCCGCCATCACTCGGGAACGTAAATCGGGTGGCGGGGCTTCTGGCATAACCCAGGAGGCCAACCCGGCAGCCGCCTGCAGCAAGCTGGTGACGGTGCTCTGACATTGGGAGCACTCTTCCAGGTGCACCTCCACCAACTCCGCTTCGTCCACGTCCAAGGCGTCTAAAGCGTAAGCTTCCAGCAGCTGTTCCGGGTGTGAATATTCTTCAGGGTAGTTCTGTGACATCTTGCTCTAGCTCGACTCTCAGCTTCTGCATGGCTAATCGTATACGGGTTTTCACCGTGCCCAGCGGTTGACTCAGCTTGTTCGAAATTTCTGATTGAGAGAGGCCTCCAAAATAGGCTAACATAATTACCTCTCGCTGGGCTTCGGGAAGTACTCTTAAAGCTTTTCTAATGCGTTCTCCTTCCAGATTAAGTTCGGCCTCTTCCGCGGTGCCCATTCGGCCCGATGGGATCAGGTCCAAGGTTTCATAGTCCTTCGGGTCGGTCATGTTGATGCCGCGCCGACGAGACCTGATGACGTCAATCACCTTGTGGTGGGCCACGCTCATTATCCAGGCTTTGGGTCCGCCTCGGTCGGGCCGGTAACTGGCGGCCTTCAACCAGATGTTGACGAATATGTCCTGAGTCGCCTCCTCGGCCAGCGCCTCATTGCGCAGCATGAAGCGGGCTAGCGAGAACACCGAGGTGCAGTATCGATTGTACAGTTCCTCCAGGGCCTCTTTGTTTCCTTCCGAAGTCAAGTGTATCAGATGGCGGTCATCAGTATCCTGAAACTCAACCACCGATAGCCCCCAATGGTGGGGAGTAATTAGCGATTCTATAAATGATTACGCAGCGCATCGTCAGTTGGATTGCTAGTTCAAGCCGCCGATCGCCTTCCAGAGCGATTCAATCTGATATTTGCTTTCGGACTGATTCGAACAGGGCCAGCATTCTCGCAGGTACGTTTCCAAGTGCCGCAAAGCGGTGGGATGGTCGTGAATGTTGTAATAGCACCATGCTAGGTAGCGTTTGAGATAGTGGGCCGAAGGATTGATCAGCACCATGCTCTGCAGTACCTCGGCGGCCCTGGAATAATCTTCAATTTGCATGTAGAGGGTCTTGAGATTGTTGAGCAACCGAAACAAAATGTCCTGGTCGCTGCAAGGCATTAGGAATTCATCACGCCAGGGCAGGTGAGAACCCACGGTTTCCCGAACCAAACAGCGGCAATCCGCGGTTGACAGTAATTGACCGGAGCGGAAGGGATCAAGGAATAAATCCAGTTCGTCCAGATGCACCACAAAATGGCCGGGCAGACCGATGCCGCTGCATTGGATGCCCACGCGCCGGGCAACTTCTAAATAAACCAGCGACAGGGTAATGGGTATGCCGGTGTGGGTATCCAATACCCGATTCAGATAATGGTATTCCGGGTCAGAGCGATCAACATCAACACCGCAGAACCCTTGCTGCTCGAATAGAACCTGGCTTACAGCGTCAATCAGACAGCGCTGGTTGGCTGAGTCATCGGCGGTCTCATGAACTTGTGAGGCCAGTTCATCTAGTTGATTAACGTAACTGGCGGTATCCAAGAATGGATACTCGTCACCGGCTAGATAGAGGGCTAGTTGCCCAAGCTTTAACTTTGGGCCGCTTTCCGGCCCCGATTCGTGAATGTGTTGGGTAAATAATTGCCGGAATTTCTTTCGCTCCAGCGCAAACAATTGCATTTCATCCCACCGTAGGAAACATAAAGTCGCCAAGCCTGAACCGGCGCCGCCGGTCGCAGGTCCGCTGGGGTAATTGATGCTGGAAAAGTGAGCCGTAGAGATGGGTGCTAACATGATTGCTCGCGCCGCTCAGTGTCCCACCACCGCCCTCGCACCACCATTGTCGCCTACTGAAAGGTAGGTTGGTTAAGCTGCACTACCTCCCCATCGGCCAAATCTGGGTGATTATACCATAGGAAAGGGCGCAATTTAGCAAAAGAATCCGGAAAGTTAGCCCCTATTTTGCCCGTAATCATGGCTGAATTTCAGACGACCAGGGCGTCGAAAACGTCATCCAAATTGGGCAGAGTCTCCAGAGACCAGAGCAGGTCAAGGGCTTCGTCGCATTGCCGGTCAGTGATGGTGGGCATGGCCAGGCGGCGGAACTTGCCGCTAATCTCCGAGTCGCTCAGGGGGTTGTTGCGGTGGCCTTTGGGATTGGCAGTGGCGGCGACTATCTTCTCTCCGGAGTTGGTGGTTATCTCTATTCGGCAGTTGTACTCCAAGGAGTATTTATCGGTGAAGGCCGGGTCTTCCTCGATGGTCATTTTGGCCATCAAATCCCGCAGGGTTGGGTCGCTGATTCGCTGGTTGGTGAAGGTGGCCGGTGTTACCGCTCCGTCCTGCAAGCTCACCGCCACCAGGAAGGGGATGCTGTGGTCGGCGGTTTCACGAGTCTTGGGGTCCCACTTTTCCGGTTCGGTTGATGGGCTGCTGACGGCTCTGCTGTAGGTGGAAACTCGGATGGACTTGATCTCGGCCAGGTCAACCTGGGGCCGCAACTCTATGGCCAGACCGATGGGAGCCTGAGTGTGAATCTGCGAGGGGTAGAACTTGAAGGTGCTGTTGTTGATGCGGAAAGGCTCGTCCCCCCCGCCGAACTGGTCAAACTGTACCTGATGACCCAGGACCGACTCCCAGAGACCTTTCCTTCCTTCAAAGGGCTGGAAGGGCCCTTCCATGCCTTCCCGGGCCAGCTGGGCGGCAAAAATCCCGGCCTTGGTGGCGCTGGCGGTAGCGCAGCCCTTCCACATGGACAATTCACCAGTTCGGGTAACGTTCAGTGGCACGTTGGGCACAGTGGCCAGGGCGATGGCGTGGGCCATTTGCTCTGGTTCTAGGCCCATCACCTTGCCCGCGGCGCAAGCTGCGCCAATGACACAGAGCAAACCCTGGTCCCAACCCGAATCGGGCACCTGATCGGCGATGCGGCAGAAGACCTCATAGGCCAGGGCGATGGCGGTAATTAGAGTCTTACCATCGGCGCTCAGGGTATCGCCAACCGCCAGGGCCGCCGGTATCATGTCGCTGGGGTGGCCGCCGCCGGGGGAAAAGTAGGCGTCGTTGCAGTCCAGGTAGCGCACCATTACTCCGTTGGCAAATCCGGCCTGGTCCATCGAGCTATAGTCTTCAGTGCCCAGGATTCGCGATGGCATGCTGCTGGTTACGCTGCCGGCCAGCCGCCGCGCGATTTTGGCCGGTTCGGATAAATAGCCGCCCATGGCGCAGCCCAGGGTGTCCACCAGGGTGCGCTTGATCTGGTGCACCGTCGCCGGGTCCAGGTCTTCGTAGCTCAAGTTGCAGGCATAGGAACTCAGCAGTTCGGTGGTCTTATCCATTAAAACTCCATTACATTGACGCCACCGTAGGTTAGGACGGTTTAGCGGTTTGGGTCAGGGCGTGGCGGCTTTGTATGATACGGTCTTGACTACTGATGGTAGGAACGGTCCTTAAACCAGCTCGCCGCTACCCATGGTTTCTCACGCACAATCTTAGCCTTTCTTCGCTTCCCGAACCTTGGAAAATATTCGGCGCAGCGCTTTGACATCTTCCCGATTCAAGTAACACATGAAGCGCTCCTCAACTCGACTACTGTGTCCGGGACTTACCCGGTGATAAGCGGCTTGGCCCGCCGGAGTGATGACGCAGTAAACAACCCGGCGGTCTTCGGGGCAAGGCTCCCTCTTGACCAGCCCCGCGCTGCACATGCGATCAATGAGGCGAGTCAGACTGCTGGGCACCAGTACCAGGGATTCCGCCAGTTCATGCATCCGAAGGCGGCCTTCTGGCGCTACGATCAAGTGAGCCAAGACATCGAACCAAGCTAGCAGCATGTCCTGGTCCGTCTGCATGTGCTGGTCCAGCTGGTGCATCACGGTTCCAAAGGTTTGCACGAATTCTCGCCATCCCTTTGCCTGTTCTTCATCAAGCGGTCTGTTCATGGCTCTACCTTACCATCAATTCATTCCATAGACAATTATTGCACATTAATCTATTGCGATTACAAATAATTACCGGTATACTTCCATGCGAAACAGTTGTACATGGGACTAAACTGTTTAGGCCAAATTAGAAGGAGGGACCCTCATGAAGCGAGCCAAATTTCTGGTGCCATTACTACTGGCGTTAGCTCTGGCACTAGCCGCCTGTTCCGGGCAAACCGATGTCACCAGGGTGGTAACCGCCACTCCCGGCCCAACGCCCGAACCCATAGTGAAAGAGGTTTTGGTTACTCCGACCCCTCCCAGCGTCGCTCCAGTCCCTGCTACGGCTTCCGGTCCCGCCATTCCCCAGGATAAAGGATACCTGGTCGAGGAAATCGGCGACGGTCTATATTGGGTGACCGAGGGCGCGTACCAAGTTATGTTCCTCACCACCGGTGAAGGCGTAATCGCCGTGGACGCCCCACCATCCATTGGTGAGAAATACCTCCAAGCTATCGCCGAGGTGACCGACGAGCCGATTACTCACGTCATTTACAGCCACTCCCACGCCGATCACATCGCGGCGGCGAGCATGTTCCCCGCCAACGTAGTGATTATTGCCCATGAAGAAACGGCTTCCCAGTTAGAGCGAATCAACGACCCCAACCGCACCTTCCCCTACGGGGTGTTCGTGGGAGGGTCCGATGTTCCAATGCCTACAGTCACCTTTACCGACCGCTACACCCTGGAGGTCGGCAGCCAGACTCTGGAATTATATTACGGTGGCATCAACCATGAACCGGGCAACATTTTCATCTACGCCCCTGACCAGAAGGTGCTCATGCTAGTGGACATAATCTTCCCGGGTTGGACGCCTTTTGAGGACTTGGCTCTGGCCGAAGACATACCGGGCTACATACAAGCTCACGCTCAAGCCCTATCCTACGAATTCGAAACCTTCATCGGTGGGCACCTAAATCGGCTGGGCGACCGCAGGGATGTGGAAATACAGCAGGAGTACATTCTGGATATGCAGGCAAACGCCGCCCAGGCGCTGCAGACGGTTGACTTCATGGCTATCGCCCAGGAAATCGGATTTGGAAATCCGTGGCTGCTGTTCGACACTTATCTGGACGCTGTGTCCGAAGAATGCGCGAAGTTGACGCTGCCCAAATGGCAAGACCAACTGGGTGCCGCGGACATATGGACCGTTGAACATTGCTTTAAGTTAGCCGAGAGCTTGCGGATAGATTAATGCTGTTAAAGACCCGGGTGGGAAAGAAATTTCTCTCCCGCCCGGGATCCGACGGATGAGGCCAGTGCCGCCAGGTGGATCAACAACTTACCGCAGCACCGCTTCAGCCATTCGCTCCAACTGCTCGCCCATTTCCGCTTCGGTGTCAACGTGCTCCGGCCGCACCACCACTCGGTCGGCCCCGGCGTTGAGCAGCGATTGCACCTGATCCCGGTCTGGGAGTTGTCCGTAGACCGATATGGTCAAAGACTTGGGGTCTCGCCCCAATTCCGCCGCCATCGTATCCAGCATTGCCCGACTCTTTTCCAGCTCGGCCGGAGTGATGCGATTGGGCATCCAGCCGTCTCCCCAGGTGGCTACTCTCCGCAGCACGTTCTTAGCCATGCCCCCCAGGATCACCGGCGGATGGGGCTTTTGCACCGGTTTGGGATTGCAGATGACCGGGGGGAAGTCGTAGTAGTGGCCGTGGAACTCAGCTTCGTCCTTGGTCCAAAGTTCCTTCATCACCGCGATCGATTCGCGTATCTGCGTCCACCGATGGTCAAAGTCGCCGCCCATGATCTCGGTTTCCTCACGGTTCCAACCCGCGCCGATGCCGAACAGGAATCGGCCTCCGCTGAACCGGTCCAGGCTGGCAATTTCCTTGGCCAACAGCAACGGGTTTCGCTCCGGGACCAGAGTTATGCCGGTGCCCAATTTGATGGTGGTGGTTACGCCGGAGGCCCGGGCCAGCGCCATGTACGGGTCGGTGAAATGGGCGTAAGTTTCCGGTATGGGCCCGCCGCTGGGGAATTGACTGGCGCTTTGCACCGGCAGTATTGGGTGCTCGGCGTACCAGATGGACTCGAATCCCAACTCTTCAGCTTTGCGGGCCATGAAGGCCGGATCAATGGTGTAGGCTGGCAGCGGTACTGATGTGCCGACGTTCATCATGATTCTCCTTTTAGTTGTCTGCCGGTTGGGGCATGGTGGTCCTGGATTC
>JACZRM010000311.1 GCA_022576105.1 Chloroflexota bacterium
TGTAGTGCTGGACCTACGGGTGGTAGGCCATCGTTCGGGTGATTGCAATCGATTTCTTGTTCTTGACTGCCTCGATGGTCATATCGAGAGCGTGCTGGGCGTTGCCGAAATAGACGTTGGAGAACCCCAACAGTGCCCAGGCGAAGATGCCCAATACAAACAGGTCGACGCCGGCGGCCCCTGGGTCCACCACCCTTGTGATGTACTTGTCGGGTATGAACGTGCCGTCAAGAACCGTGTCTTGGCTCTGGGTGGCGCGCATGCCAAGGGTGTCCCACACATTCTCAATCTTATAGTCGCTACTGTCGCGGGGCATGAAGGCGTGGACGATCTTCGGCGCATCCGGGTTACTGGTGTCCATGCCGTGCATTCCCAGATAGTCCCAAACCGGGGTCAGGCTGCCGAATGACTTGCGGCCCGTAAATTTGTATCCGCCGTCTACCTTTTCCGCTTTGGTGGTGGAGAGCAATAGAGGAAGATCAACTCCGCTCTCGGCGTGTCCTGCGGCGAAGATTTTGCCTTCAGCGGCTGCCTTCAAGATCCATTCGGTGGACATGTCGCCGCTGCGCCAGACATCGGCCGCGAGACCGGTCCAGTAGAAATGCATATTCACCCCGAGGGCGGTCGCCGCCGCATGGTACCCCAGTCGGCGTTGTTCCTGGCAGACCTGCGCCAGGTTCAGCCCCAGCCCGCCCAGTTCCTTGGGCACGCAGGCCAAGAGATACCCGGCTTCCTTCAGTTCTTTGAAATCCTCATCGAAAAATGTGTTGTCCCGGTCGTAGCCTGGCGCCCGCTCCATGCAGCGCTTGAGTAGGTCGTCCGATAAAACTGAGTTCTCCACTTTAGTGACCATATTCCTCTTCTCCTTTATTTTCCCGATTCTGATCTGCTTCGGTGAAACTGATGCGCCCAGTTGGACCCGTCCTTGGTCCACTTTATGGCCGCATTTAAGATCCTTGCGTTATGCTGGTGGCCCGCTGTGGTTCGAATTCTACACTGACATGTAATCGTAAATCAGTCCAACATCTGGAGTTGATTTCCGGCGGATAAGGCATCGGGCCGCCACAAATAATACCGGACGGGAGACCTAATTGGCACCCCTCGAATTTGCCATCGGCCTATAGCCAATCCCGGCTATATCTCTGGATGGAAATACCGGCCAGGGGTAACGCCCAGCGTTCGCCGGAACATGGAAATGAAGGCGCTGGGGTTTTCGTAGCCGACCGCCAAGGCCACGGATATCACCGGTTCGCCTACGGCCAAAAGCATCAGCCCTTCTAGAAGCCGAGCCTGCCGCTGCCAATGCCGAAATGTCATCCCGGTCTCCGCTGGAAACAACCGGGCCAACGTTCTTGGGCTGGCCCCGGCGTGCCGTCCCCAGGCTGCCAGTGTGCGGGTGTCCGCTGGATTTTCCCTGATGGCCGCGGTAACCTGCCGTAACCGGGGGTCGGTGGGCTCTGGCAGATGCAGGGGCATCACCGGCAAGCTGCGGACCTCATCCAAGATTAATTCCATGACCCTGCCATCTCGTCCGGAAAGGTCGTAGGGTTGAGGCGTCTCCGCCGCAGCCAAGATTAGTTCACGCAGTAACGGCGAGATTGCCACAACCCCGCATTCGGCGGGCAGCCCAGCAACCGAGTCCTGCCGCACGTACAAGCTGCGCATGGAAAACGGGCCAGCCGACTCTATCTGGTGCTCCGTACGGGCCGGAATCCAAACGCCCCGGTGCTGGGGAACTACCCAGGAGCCCTGTTGGGTGCTGACTTTCACCACGCCCGCGCAGGCGTAGACCAGTTGAGCCCTGCCGTGCCAGTGGTTGGCCGAGCTGTATCCGGCCGGGTATTCGGAGGCCCTGACCACCACCGGCCGAGCACAGACTGACAGTAGTTCGACAGCAGTGTCATCATCGACACCAACGGCACAGGCAAAGCCGGCTGGATTGGCGGTAGGTACGCGTCTAGTAGTAAAGACACTGGAGTCTATCGACACGCGCAACAATAAGGCGGGCAGCCGTTTCACCGCAAAACTTGAAGGTAAATTGATGTCTGACGGACAGGAAATAGTCCCCGCAGGAAGCAAAGTATATGGCGTAGTCGTGACGGCTAAACGAGGGGGTATCGGGTCCCGAAAACCCGTACTGGAGCTCCAATTGACTGATATTTTGATCAATGGCAAACTTCGTTCGATAACAACCAACCTGTTGTCAGGAACCGGTGAAGGAGGTGGTGCCGGAAGTAAAATACTCAAGGGAGCAGCCATTGGCGGTCTCGCTAGCGGCAGCTCTGGTGCAGAAGACGGCGCAAAAATAGGGCTCGCGATCGCGATTATAGGTGGCGGAAGACACGCTGGTATCAGCCGTGGAGCGCTACTTGAATTTCGTCTCGCCGAACCGCTCAACCTGTAAAAATTTCTCCTACGCTATTGGGGGTATTGACAAGTTAACTATTAAATCCGAATTAATTCCCACAGATATCGTCTAGGTGGAATGATTGCCGCTGCATTGTTAAGCAATAAG
>JACZRM010000312.1 GCA_022576105.1 Chloroflexota bacterium
AGCACCAGGTATATGTTCAAAAAGGAAATGAGTCCTTCGCGGGGAAATTCGGCTGCCGCCGGGGAATATGCCGGTAGCTCTGGATTGACCAGTAAAGTCCCCAGCCTCCCCTGATCGTTACTGAGCGCATAACTCGCCCGGCTGGAAATGTTGGGCGCCAGGGGGCGGCCAATGAAGGTCCAATGAGAGTCTGCCACCACCGTTCTGACATTATTGGTTATCACCACTCGCCCCCCGTACAATTCAGCGGCGTATTCCAATAATTGCTGGGAATCCTCCCAGCGCCGGTTTTGCAGGTAGGCGCGGGTCACTAACGTGATTAACCGTTGGTCGCGAATTGCTTCGACCTGTTCTTGCGCCTGCTCGATTTCAGCGATGGCCGCCTGGTTGGCCAAAAGGGCGGTCATCCCAACGGTAATCATGATAACCGCCACCATACTCAGGAGGAGTTGCCAGCGAACGCTATATATCAATGTCTAACCGCCAAACTTATACCCCATACCGTAGACGGTCCGAAGGTATTCAGGGTGATTGGGGTCCGCCTCAATCTTGCGGCGGAGGTTCAGGATATGAACGTCGATCGTTCTTTCCATGCCGTCATAATTGTAGCCCAGGGACTGTTCCACCAATTGGCCGCGACTGAAGACTCGGCCGGGCTCCTGGATCAAGACTGCCAATATGCGAAACTCGGTGGGCGTCAAGGGAATCTGTGCACCATTCAGGTGAACGGTACACTGCGCCAGGTCCACGGAAATATCCTGGTAGGTTACTATTTGAGATTCTTGCTTGGATTTTTCTTCAGCGGTCCGGCGCAGCACCGCGCGGACTCTGGCGACCAGTTCCCGGGGACTGAAGGGCTTGGTAACGTAGTCGTCGGCCCCCAGGTCTAGGCCTCTCAACTTGTCTTGTTCAGTGCTAAGGGCCGTCAGCATGATTATGGGGATGGAAAGTTCATTGCGCAGAGTCTGGCATACGTCCAGACCGCTGGCGCCCGGCAGCAGCAGGTCCAGGACTATGAGATCAGGCGAGTAATGCCGGGCCGCGGAGAGGCCCTCCAGCCCGTCGTGGGCGGTGATTACGTCATAGCCGTCTTTCTCCAGATAAGCCCTTACTATATCCGAGGTCTTAACGTCATCTTCAACTACCAGTACCTGTTTCTGCTTAGAAACCATCTTTCTTCTCCCAGCCGTTAGCCTTGCCTCAAAAGTGTAAATGGTGGTCTGTGATTGAGATCAAGGGCCTTTCTTTAATGTCACCCTGAGTCCTTCGGCCCCGCCTGTCCTGAGTTCCGATTTCATCGAGAGTCTCGACAAAGTCGGACTTGTAGAAGTGGCTCAGGATAAACTGTGCGAAGGGTCTAAAATCGAGTGGACTAGATGTTTGCTAGCTCAGAACGACTTTTGAGGCAAGGCCTTCAGGGCAGTTGCTACGCTACACGCCTGGCCTTAAAGAAATGTTAAGACATGGGGAAATGTTAAGGCAATGGCAAAAACATGCAGAGAGCCTCCGACCCACCCGTCGGAGGCTCTCCGAAGTTCCCTGGCCGAGGACCAGTTTAACGGCTAGTCTAGGGCTGGCGGCCCGTGTATCCCAACAGTTTGTCCTGCGTGCTGGCATTGTCGGGAACCGTAACTGCCGGGCCGAACACACCATGCTCCCTCCCCGTGTCAGTCATGCCGGGCACGAACATCTGGTAGCAAGTCTCAACAAGTTGAGGGTCTAGCTTGGTATCTTGTCCGGTAGCTTTGGCCAGGTCCCAGCCGTGAATGAAGTGGTCCATAAAGTTGGCGGCCAAGAACTCGCCTCCGGCCATTTCGCCGATGGGAGTCGCCACCTTTTTCTCCATAGCGCCGGGAGCCTGGGCCGCTTGCAATGCTGAGGTCACGGCGGCCTGGTAGGCTTGAGCCAGACTGGCGGCATCGGCGTCGGTGGATTGGGAACTGTTGGTGTTATTAAGGTTTACGTCTCCGCCGGATAGCGTGTTGGCAAAGTTTTCCGCGCCGCCGATCAGGTGGCCCAATAAGGCGCGGACGTTCCAATCACTGCATGGGGTGGCGATCTCTACCTGGTCTTGCTTTATTCCAGATACTATTTTACTTACACCACTGGTAGCCTTTTCAAAGAGTTCGACTGGATTGGGCGTTGCTTGCTGCGTCATGTCGCTCCTCCAAATATTATGATGGTTTCCCTCGCGCTTGGTTGGATACCCGATTGTGGTTGGAGTCCCGTGTCAATCTATGGCTAGTCCAGCGTGCTGCCATCGCCAAAAACCGGCGCTGGGCCAGGGCCAGCTCTGCATGGACTCAAAAATGGCTGCAGTTCTTTAACCATGCCAAGCTGCTGGCAATCTGGTCTAAATCTCTCCGGCTTCGATGGCCAGGGCCAGCTTGTCGAAGGTCCCTCCCCAGCCCTTGCTGTGCTCATCTCTGGCCTCCTGAGATGGGAAGAACTGGTGAGTCAAGACAACTTCAGTATTGTTGCCTTGTTC
>JACZRM010000048.1 GCA_022576105.1 Chloroflexota bacterium
GAGGGAGTCCCGACCCTTGCCGTGGACGAACAGTGATATAGCCTGGACCTGATTACGCTCCCGTTGGGTGATGCCCGGGGCCAATTTCTCCGCTTGAGTGGCGCTGGCCCTGGCCTCCTCAGCCTTTCCCTGCAGCATGAGCATGTAGGCCAGGCCGGCGTGGGGCAGGGCAAACCCTTCATCGATGTCGATGGCTTCGCTGAACTTGGCGTCGGTCCCGAAGTTTTGCGACACCAGCAGGTCGACGCCCTCCAGCCAGCGTTCGGCGGCCAATGGCGAGCTGGTGCTGATATTCATTCCATGACGGTCTTTAATACTGCCGGACTTGACCATGTTTCATCCCCCTGTTTCGGTTCGGCTAGAATTAAGCGTCGGGAAAGCGGATTACCGAGCGCAGCGTCTCGCCCCGCTGCATCGCCTCAAAAGCGGCCTCGGTATCTTCCAGTTTTATCACCCGCGACACCACTCGGTCCAGGTCTAACTCGCCGTTCAGGTAATAGCCGGCCAGCAAAGGGAAGTCGCGGGAAGGTAGGCAGTCGCCGTACCAGCTAACCCGCAGAGCGCCGCCCAGCCCAAAGAATTGCAGCATCGGCAGCTCCAGCTTCATGGTTGGGTCTGGCACGCCGATCAAGGTGCAGGTACCCGCCAGGTCTCGCGACCACAGGGCCTGCAGCAGGGTCTGGGGAGTGCCCACCGCCTCAAAGGAGTAGTCCACCCCGTGGCCGTCGGTCAATTCTTTGATCGCCGCCACCGGGTCGCCTTTGGTGGCGTCCACCACATCGGTTGCGCCGAATTCCTTGGCCCATTCCAGCTTGTTGGCGGCGATGTCAACGCCAATTATTTTGGATGCTTTGGCCAGCTTGGCGCCCATGATTACGCTGTTGCCGATTCCCCCGCACCCGAATACCGCTACGGTGCTGCCCCGGCGCACCCCGGCAGTGTACAGGACGGCCCCCACGCCGGTGGTTACGCCGCAGCCCAGCAGGGAGGCTTGCTCCGGGGGGCACTCCTTGGGCACCGGCACGGCCTGCTTGGCGGAGACCACGGTGTGGGTGCAAAAAGTGCCAATGCCCAGTGCTGGGCTCAACCTGGCGTTGTCTTTCTTGGCGGTCATCCTGGGCTGCGCGTTGAGGCTGGCCGAGCACAGGTTGAGCTGACCCAGGGCGCAGAACCGGCAATAGCCGCAGGGCGCCCGCCAGGCCAGTACGACATAGTCTCCTATCTTGGGCTCGGTCACGCCTTCGCCAACAGCTTGCACGATCCCGGCGCCCTCGTGGCCCAATAAGTAGGGGAAGTCGTTGCCGATTGCACCCAGCTTGTAGTGCAAATCGGTGTGGCAAACCCCGCTGGCCTGGATGCGCACCAGGACCTCGCCGGGGCCTGGGTCTTCGATAATTATTTCTTCTAATTCAGTGGGTTCTCCCACCTTCCTGGAAATTACTCCCAGTCCGGTAATCGACACGGTATCATCCTCCTCCCTGGGTTGAGTTCCCAGATAGTATTATACCTGGTATCACACCGCCCCCTGTTCCTCTAGCTGGGACAGTTGCTCCCGTGAGAGGCCGCCAATGCCGCAAAGAATCTCAACGTTGTTTTCGCCCAGCAGAGGAGGAGTATCGGCGGTAAATTCTTCGCAGTCAGTCAAGTGGATTGGGGTTTTTAGCGACCGGAAGCGACCGCCCAATGTATCATCTGTCTCTACGAACATCTGGCGTGCTTCCAGATGAGGGCACTGGTCCAAGTCGGATATGGTCTGAGCGATGCCCATGGAAAAGCCAATCTCGGTCAGCTTCTCAGCTACTTCCCACTTAGGCAGGTGCTGGGACCATTCCTCAATAGCCGGTATCACATTACTGAAGTAGAAATCTCCGTCTGGGTCTTTACCCAAATAGCGAGGGTCTTCGGCCAGATCATCCCTGCCCAATAACTGCCACATTGTGCGGAACCGTTCTTCCGAGCGGACACCGGCCATCAGAACGTAGCCGTCTTTTGCTTTGAATGGCATTCCAGCAGTGACCAGACGAGCACGAGAGCGAGTTGGATTCTTGCCGGTCGCCTGGTATACGCTGGAACTGGATATAAGGTGGGACACCATACATTCGTACATCGACATGTCCACTAGCTGGCCCTGACCAGTCTGCTGTTTGGTTTGCAGCGCAAGGACAATTCCCAAGGCAGTCCACAATCCTGGAACGGAGTCCCCGATATTGTCTCCCACTGCTTGGGGTCCTCCGTCAAGGTCACCGGTCACCTCCATCCACCCGGCCATTCCCTGGATGCTAAGGTTGTTGGCGGGCCAGTTGGAATAAGGGCCGCGCAGACCTTCGCTGTCGCCGTAGCCGGTGATGCTGGCGTAGACCAGACCCGGATTTAGTTCGTGCAGGTATTTATAACCCAGGCCAAGGCGTTCGAAAGCCCCCGGCCCCCAGTTGTCGATTAACACATCCGATTTTCTCACTAGATTCTCAAAGGCCGATTTGCAGAGCGGGTTTCTCAAATCCAGGGTGACGCTTTTCTTGTTGCGGTTGACTCCCAAATAACGGGAGCTAATCTCCTGTCCATCTTCACCCTGGATAAAGGGGCCCCTTCCTCGGGACAGGTCGCCAGTACCGGGGCGCTCAATCTTGATGACTTCGGCGCCCATGTCGGCCAGAATCAGAGAGCAGAAAGGCCCGGCGACGATGTGGGTGGCGTCAAGTACGCGGATTCCCTTCAGGGGTAGGGGCAGTTTGCCATCGGTGGTGTTCATATTCTTACCTCGGCATTAGCGAGCAGGTTATTCGGCTAGAATATACCATAGCGAGGCCGAACCAGCCAAAAACACCGTATGCTCGACCGGCATCCGGGCGTTAACGTGGTGCTCCGATAGCCACGAACATCTGAAGAACTTATTCAGTCATGTCCTGACCTATTGGCCCGGACTGACCGGTCGTCCCGATGCAGGTGGGCGATCTTTATCTGGGTTTTTCATAGGGAAATAAACGGGATGGCGAATTCAGACGCCACTCCGTATCTGTTGGTACAACAAAATACAGGAGCAAACAAACGGCCGTTTATTCCCAAGCTGAGGCGCGACCGGCCAGCCGAGCCGCAGGTGCGCACCGATACTTATCAGCTGGGAGCGCTACTCTTGGTGATGCTTACCGGCAAGTATCCCAACCAGGGTGGCATTCGTCTCCTGGAAAATCGCGTGGATGTGGCCGAGGGCTGACCGAGATTATTCAACGGTGTCTGCCAGAGGACCGGTCAGAGCGTTTTCGAAGCGAGGCAACGCAGGTGCGATCCTTGAACTCTCAGCCATGGTCGAATCGGGAGAACAGCAGCACTCAGACGGTTTTGATAATAAACTAAAAGGGAAATGTCTCCCCTCCGCCCACTGAGATTACCTCCCCGCTGATGTAGCCAGCGTCATCAGATGCGACGAAAGCGATGGTTGCAGCGACCTCTTCGACCGTGGCGGGCCGATTGAGGCCCAGGGAGAGTGGACGCTCCTGCCGGTTTCCTTCCTGATCGACCGGTTGCTCGATTTGCGCTTCTTCCGGCACAACACTTCTTTCAACGTGCTCCAGCCGATAATCCCGCGGGTAGACTGTCACCTTTCCCTGATTCCCTGAGGGCGCCACACAGTTGATTCGGATGCCGTAACGACCGACCTCCTTACAGACCGAGCTGGTTAAACCAATCAGGCCACCTTTGGCGGCGGCATAGGGGACTCGATTCAATCCGACCAGGGCATGGGTTGCCAGAGTCACGATGTTCCCACCGACACCAGTCTCACTTACCTTGTGCTGCTCAATCATGTAGGGCAGCACGGCCCTAGTGCACCAAACCGCGGGCCAAAAGTTCTTATTGACGGTTTCGACGATCTGTTCCGGCGTGTTGTACTGGAAGGGTGTGCTCCATACCGTGCCACCGACGATGACAATTAGGGAATCGATCCGCCCATAGGTTTCTATGCAGAATTCCATCAGGCTTTGGCAGCCTTCCCAGCTCCGGTAGTCCCCGACGTGGATGCTGGCGGATTCGCCGACACCCACCACCTCTTCTTGGGTCTTCTGAGCAATATCCTCCGCCCAGTCGCCGATAACGATCTTAGCGCCTTCCGTCGCCAGACGGCGAACAGTGGCGAGGCCGATCCCTTGGCCAGCTCCGGCAACGACGCAGACCTTGTCCTCGAAACGCCGCGCTCCCCGGGCCAGCGGGTCCAGGGCCTTGTCTCTGCTCATGGCTGCCTCCTGCTGCCGGTCATCCCCGGCGAACCACGCATCTGGACTCCCGTAACCGGACCTGGCGCATACAACCTACGCCGAGGTCTATCGATATCTTGGCGGAAAATTGCCTGACAGTGCCCAAAGCGGGCCAATCCCTCTTTAGCCTCCTCCCCGTGCCCACCGTTATGCAGCCTGCCGGCCCTAGGCCGACGCCAGCGGCAACAGGGTATGCCGCACGCAGCCTCATAAGGTTTAGTTGAAACGGTCGTTTTTGTTAGTGACCGTCGGAGCCAACTAGTGTTAGCTACCAACTACAACCAGCAGTACGAGTAGAGCCGCAGCCCCAATGAGCGTCGATTTGGGATAACGAATTAACCCAGGCCACCACTCACAGTGGATGAGATTGTCCACTGACAATGGCCCGACTTCGCTGAGTCGGGAGTTCATGGCTCCTTTAATTCCACTATCACTAGGGCCTAACTCCGTCATAAAACTCCGAATGGGGGTAGAAGTCTTGCCAGGCCCAATCTAAGGCAGTGATGTAGGGAACCCGCTGCAAGACTTCTCCCCGTAGTGGCCCACCAACGGCAATTCCCCGGTTCGCATCCCAGGAGCTACCGGTTTGTAGGTCTACCAATTTCCCTTCTTTAAGAGTGAATTCCAAGTCCCGATCTTTGGTGTTTCTAAGAAACGAGTGGACCGCCTTCGTGTCGGCGTCCACCAGCAGGACTATTGGGAAATCTCCAATGTTGTCATTTAATACTGCCTCTTCGCTTGCCATTTCAAAGGGGTAGGCTTTTGCGTACTCTCCCAAGGCTATGCCGATCACGAAGTCGCTGCTAAATCGTCTGCTCCCATTGTAAGGTAAGTCTAAGACTAGGGTTTCGGGATGCTCGGCTTGCCAGGCAGCCCAGGGTACTATGCCCGCTGGGATCAGGCCGAGCCGTGTCCCTTCAAGAGGTCCGTCGATGGCCATTCCCCAAGGCTGAGACCAGACACTTTCGGTCTCATGGTCCCACCAGGTCATCGCTCTCATGAACAAGGCCCCTTGATTGCCAAAAGTGTGGACCTCATCCCCAATCCTCCGGTCATGAACCAGACCGGTATAGCAAATCGGTCACCAGGTTACAAGGATGGGCACACCTCCCACCACGTCATTAACCATCTCCCTGCGGTTTAGCGGTCCCACCGGGTAGGCCTTGCTTTCCCCGTTAATAGCAACCCCTATCACCAGATCCTGTGGGTCAAGGACAACAGATTGTCCAGGAAGGAACTGGGGCTTGTAAATGGGGTTGATGGCATCCCTGGGAATAAGCTGCCTGAACCGGCGAAAGTCAACTTCAACCTCCCTGGTGCTGTCCAAGGACGCCCGCGGAGCTTCCGCGGGCGGATCTAGCGGTGCTACCACAGAGGGTTTTTCTTTAGGCTGAAGGTTAGGTGCCTGTTGGGCGCTTCCGTTCCCCGTCTGTGAGACAGGGGCGCTCAGCCCCTCAACGCCGGAGTTATCATCTCTTGGCTCGCCAAACCTGCCAACTAGAAGAGCGCCAGCGGAAAGGAACAAGGTTAGCACCAGTAATCCGATTACTGCGAGTGTATATTGTTTCTTCAACGCTCCCTCCTACTGTACATACGTGGCAGAAAGTGGTCATGGATGCAGGACTGACGAGCCTTGCTATTGCCTCACTTTGGTAACTGATGTGGTTCCAGCGCTCCTAATGCAAGAAATAGTCCAGAACCTACCAACGTAACTACTGCAACCACGGTGAATGGCACCACAATGGCTCCTTAAATGACACGATCGGACCGCTTAACAATTGGTCCGACATGAGGCTCATCAGAGGTGGCTAGCTTAGCACATTGGTGCCCGTGGCTTTGGGTAAGGTAGTTACGGAAGTGTTCGGAGGATCTTGGAGCTATGAGAAACGATTTTATCGTACATGGGCCAAGACTTTAACCATATCCTAATTTTGTATTTCTCGCCTTGGGAAAGGAAATCCCGGGTAATAGAGTAGGACAGCTTACCTGGGTTGATACCAAGTTGCTCTTCCCGAGCCAGGTCCCGTCACGGCCCTGCGGGTCCAAAGGAACAACTTGCTCCGCCACCAGCGCAACGCTACCTTACAACTAGCATCAAAATAACGAAAGCCCTAAGATTTACGAATAGAAACGTGATGATAAAAAGTGCTCAGGTCGCCTACTTACTGCCGATCCTGCTGGTTTTGGTGGCTGCCTGTGGGCCTGCCCAATCGGCGACTGATGGTCCAACCGCTAGGAGAGACGCGACAGTTTCGGCAAATTCCTCCGCGGCAATTGAAGTTGGGTCCACTGCGCCCGAGGTTCTTGCCAAGACTACGTTTGTGCATGACGGCTTTCGCACCGAAGTCAGCAAGACCATCGAAGGAAAAGAGGTCGGTAGCCGGGCCTCTTCCCCCGCCGGGGGTAGGCAAGCGGTGACGGTGAGCTTGCGAAATCTCAGCCAATCCACGGGAGGTATTCAGAGTCGGGCTACCATCAATTTTGCTTCGGGACTTAATAATTTCGTGGTGCTTCCTACCGGAGAGGGGCCGCTAACCCTGTATTTGCATCGGGATGGCACGCTGGGTCCGTCGCCGGACGATGGCGGATTTACTTGACCTGACATTTTACCGAGCGGATCCGCTCTTACTTTTTCGACGGTTTTGGACCAGCCGTTGTCCGGCAACAGCTACAGCTTTACCCTGAATTTGGCGACCGTAGCGCCCAGTCCGATACAAGTCGCCATCTCCGTGAACCCGGCGTAGGGGGAAATAAGGCATGGAAAGATACCAGTACCCCTTTGAGAGTCACTTCATCACCATTGATGGAGTCCGCATCCACTACGTGGACGAGGGCCAAGGCGACCCGGTCCTGATGGTCCACGGTCAGCCTACCTGGTCTTACCTGTGGCGTAACATTATCCCGGTCGTAGCCAGGAGCCATCGCGCTATATCCTTAGACCTCATGGGGTTCGGACTCTCCGACAAACCCCAGGACCGGCAGTACTCCTTCGATGAGCACACCCGCATCCTTCGGGAATTTATCGAGGCGTTAGAGCTTAAGAATCTGACCCTGGTCCTCCACGATTGGGGCGGCCCCATCGGGCTGGAGTATGCCGTCTATCATCAGGAGAACATGAAAAAGCTGGTGCTGCTAAATACCTTAGCCACGGTTGAATTCAAGCTCCCCTGGGTCTTCAAGGCGGCCTTCCGCTCTCCGTTCCTCTCCGATTTTCTAGTACGTCGTTTGAACATCTTTGGCCTTCTTGCCTTCAGATTTGGTGTGCGCCATAGTTTGAGCAAGCAGGTGCTCCAGAACTACCGGGACCCTCACCCTAACTACGCTTCTCGGAAAGGAGTAGCTCAATTCCCTCGCCTGATTCCCGCCAGACCGCGGGATGCCACTTATGGCCCCATTAAAGCCATCTCTGAGGCTCTGGCCAGCTTCCCTATCCCCACTTTGTTCCTTCTTAGCGATGGAGACCCGGTCACGGCCCGTATTGATGCACGACGGGTCATCGAGCGCATGCCCAACGCCAGACTCGCCGAGGTGATGGACGCTGGCCACTACCTCCAGGAAGACCAGCCCGAAGAGGTGGCCCGGAATATTCTGGAATTTCTGGATGAAACCGAGCCAAACCCTACTCCCACCCCGCATGTATCGACAGATGAGTAAATTGGACTGAGAGGATTCCTATGGCTCGCAGCAGTTTCCGTACCGTGGTTATAAAGGTGAGCGGCAATCGCACTGTACTGCGCATATTCTATTACCCGTGGCGGGCCTTCCCCTATCCTTTGCGCCGGGCAGTCACCGCTCTGTTCATAAAAGTTGTGCTCTTGCAGAAGAGGCTGTTCCGTGTGGATAGTCAGAACGAGCTTACCCTGACTAAACAATTGCTCAATCTCTCTTTCTGGGGTATTCCAGAGATAGAGCTCAAGGATTATCGCCTGCATATCGAAGGAGCTGTGGCGCAGCCAATGAGTTTCTCCTTTGATGAAATTCGTGCCCTGCCCTCGGTCACTCGTCAGGTGCGCATGGACTGTGTGGGAGGCCCCCGAAACAACTCCATCATGAAGGGGGTATTACTCAAGGAGTTCCTGGACCGTCTAGGTATCGAGCCTGAGGCACAGCGGGTGGTTTTCCATTGCGCCGACCGCTACTACACCTCAATAGACCTCAAGGAGTTGCTGGATAGAGGAGCCTTTCTGGCCTACACCGTGAATGATGGAGCAATACCCAAGTTCGGCTATCCCCTGCGCCTGGCGATAACGGGAAAGTACGGCTACCAGTGGGCAAAATGGGTAGTGGGGATCGAGCTAGTTGCCGATGCGCGCAAGGGATACTGGGCACACCTGGGCTTGCCCGACCGGGCCGACCTGGGGGACGTTTGGTAAGTTCAAATCGTCACCTGGGATTTGTCAGGACTCAGAACGCGTTAAGGCCATGCACCATCAATTCGGTGCAGAAGATTTCATCTGGGAAATCGCGGTTAAGATATCCCACTCATTGGTGCGTCCAGAGGTCTTGAGCTTGGACTGGTTGCTGGCGATACCGTTAAGTATCGGAGCCTATCTTCTCGGTTCCATACCCTCCGCCTACATACTGGTGTATATGGTCAGAGGGGTGGACATTCGGCAGGTGGGTACCCGAAATGTAGGGGCGATGAACGCCTTCGATCAGGTTGGGCCTTGGGGTGGTCTGCTGGTGCTGCTGGCCGACGGTGGTAAGGGTGTGCTGGCAGCTTTACTCCCTGGCTGGGTCGGCGCTCCGGACTGGGTGGTCTTCCTGACCGCCACGTTAGCCGTCGCAGGGCACAACTGGCCGGTGTTCCTAAACTTTCGTGGTGGAAAAGGGGCTGCGGTCATCCTCGGCATCTCCCTGGCAGTACTACCGGTGCTGACCATGATCGCTGTGGGGCCAACTGTGCTGGTTATCCTCCTGACCCGCAACGTTATCATTGGCGCAGGGCTGGGATTTATCCTATTGAATACACTATTAGTGGTAACCAACCAGTGTGCCGAGATGATTGCCCTCTGCCTCTTTTTAACCTTTGTGGCCACCGTTACCTACGTGGTTAGCATCTGGACACAGATAATCACCGCTATTAAAACCCACCACTGGCGCAGGTTGTTCTATGGGCCAGGCTGATGGAGCGGGTGCTGTCCAGGCGGGATATTCTGAAGGCGTAAACCGGTCTCCCCCATAACAGCATTTCTCAGTAATACCAGGATGAGTCGCAACCCGGAAGCTCCTTCCTACCGACCCTTGGGAGGGTGATCAGGTGCCGGTCTGTAAGAAGGTAACTCGAGGGGCCTTCTAAACCGCACCAATGGCATCGGCGCAACCAATGTCAAAGGTCGAGAACCACTGGCAATATATGAGGAGGTGGAACAATGCCCTACTACATGTACGTATCTCTCCAGGACGATGACAAGATCGCTACCTACACCATGGATTCGGATAACGGAAAGCTGACGCCCAAGGGCGAGACGCAGGTGGAGGGTGGACCGTCTTCGCTGGCGATCAGTCCAGACCGGCAGGTCCTCTACG
>JACZRM010000313.1 GCA_022576105.1 Chloroflexota bacterium
GGAATTGTTGGTCCTGGTCACTGGGGCCACCGGCTTTTTAGGGCGGCGCGTCGTGCCTGCTCTCTTGGAGCGTCACCATCAGGTCCGTTGCCTGGTCCACACCCCAGGCCGGGAACGGGTTTTCCCCCCCAGGACCGTGGACATTCAATACGGGGATATCTTGAATCCGGATGCCCTTGCGGCAGCTTTTATTGGTGTGGATGCGGTGGTCCACTTGGTGGGCACAATCCGCCGCCGCAACAGGAACACCTACGACCAAGTCAACCGGCAGGGTGTGGTCAACGTGGTGGCGGCCGCCAAAGAGGTCCGGGTAAAGCACTTGGTCTTTGTCAGCGCCATTGGCGCCACCAACAATCGCTCCTACCCCTATCTGCACAGCAAATGGCAAGGCGAACAGGAAGTGGCCAACAGCGGCCTTTCCTACACCATCATTCAGTCTTCAATCATGTTTGGGGCTGGAGATGAGTTCCTCAATACCATTGCAGCAATGGTGAAAACCCTTCCCGTGTTAACGGTGGCTGGGTCGGGCAGGAATCGTCTCCAGCCCATTGATGTAGAAGACGTGGCCCGGTGTGTTGCCACCGCAGTGGACCGGGAGGAATTGAGAGGCAAGACTATTGAATTGGGAGGGCCTCAGCAACTGAGCTACAACGAGATTCTAGCCATTGTGACCCGCACCATGGGTAAACGCCGCTTGAGGGTTCACCTGCCGGTTTGGCTGATGTTCATCATTACTTGGGCAATGCAGGTATTGCCCCGGCCACCGCTTACCTTGGATCAACTTCGCTTGCTGCCAATACGGAACGTGGCGGAGCCCGATTCCGTGGAGGACAACTTCGGCTTTACCCCCAAGACTGTCGAAGGTAACATAGACTACGTAAGGCTTCTGACCACCCGGGACGCCGTGAGCGTATTAAGCGGCGAAATGCCAAAAAGGATACGGGACCACTGAGGGCGTATTGGATCCTGTGTTTTGGTTCTAAGTTACACCGCAAATATCCATTCCGCATGATGGGAGCGGCTACTGTTGAAGCGCTCTGAATTGTCCTACCGGGAGTCGATAAATAGGATCCTCACTTTGGTGGATCATGAGCGGGGAGACCAGAATTTTGGTTCCGTGCCTGGCGTTGGGACCGGGGATTCGTTAGAGCAGAAGCAAGGACCTAGGCAGAAATCAATCTTCAACCTAGAACGAATCGAGGCATTGCTGAGCCAGTTGGGCAATCCTCATAAGTCGGCGCCGGTGGTCCACGTTGCTGGCACCAAAGGCAAGGGCAGCACTGCGGCATTCTGCGACAGCGTCCTGCACGCCGCCGGATACCGCACCGGTTTCTACTCCTCACCGCACCTGCATAGCTTCCGGGAGCGGGTCCGCATCAATACTCAGCCAATATCTGAACACCAGTTTGCTGCCTTGGTCGAGCTTGTTTGGCCCCGACACTTACAGGTCACCGCCAACTCCGGTTTGGGACCGGTGACTCTCTTTGAGTTCATGACTGCCATGGGGTTTCTGTGCTTTGCGGGCGCATCAGCAGTTCCTGGAGAACTGGATTCCGTAAATGCGGATTTCGGGCCGGTGGACTTCCAGGTTATCGAGGTGGGTTTGGGCGGCCGCTTGGACGCAACCAACGTGGTGGCCCCGGCAGTCTGCGTTATTACGTCTATAAGCTTGGACCACACAGCAATCTTAGGGGATTCACTGGACCAGATTGCCTTTGAAAAGGCCGGGATAATCAAACCGGGCTCCACTGTGGTAATCGCGCCCCAGAAACCCGAGGCAGCCTCGGCCATTGCTGAGGTCTGCCAGCGTATGGGCGCACGAAGCATTCATGTGGGCCAGGATGTTACCTGGGAGTTGACGGTCGCCAATGCCCAAGGCCAGGAATTTGCCGTTCATGGGAGGCTTGGCGACTATAAACTTAGGACCCCATTACTGGGTACCCATCAGTTGGCGAACGCAGCCACGGCGGTGGCCACACTTGAGGTATTGCAAGAGCAGGGCCACAACATCACCACCGACGCCCTAGCCCAGGGTTTTGCCAGCGTGTCTTGGCCCTGCCGCATGGAAGTGCTGGCTCACTCACCCTTGGTCGTGACAGACGGCGCCCACAACCTAAACTCCATGGAAACTCTTCTGGACTCGCTGCCCCGGTACTTGGACTACCGGCGGCTGATTTTGATCGCCGGTTTCTCTAGGGACAAGAGCGTAGAGGACATGGTCCGTTGTTTGGAGAAGGCAAAACCCATGGTATTCGCCACCGCTTCCCGCCATCCCCGGTCCCTGTCCTTGCCGGATGTGGCCGAGCGGTTTGCCCAGCAAGGAATCTCGGTGGTTAAGACTGCCACCACTGCGGAGGCGCTCTCAATGGCGTTAGATGCCGCCGGGGATGATGATCTGGTCCTGGCGACCGGTTCGTTATTCGTGGCCGCCGAGGTCAGAGAGGCGGTGTTGGGCATTGAGCCGGAGATTTA
>JACZRM010000314.1 GCA_022576105.1 Chloroflexota bacterium
GAAACTCTGGATTCAGCGGCAGGTCAGTCCAAACAAACTAAGTCAGCCCGGTCCTGGCAGCGCAAATCCGCCGAGGAAAAAGAAGCCAGCCTTGAACCGTCGTCGATTCGATTGGAATCCCAGCAAGTCGAAACCCAAGAGCCTGAATCCCCGGAACCAACCGAAGCCAGAGAATCCAGACGGAGTTTCCGATCCGCGACGATGCCGCTGGCCCAAATTCTGGCTGCTGTGTTCGACGTGAGAATCGGGAAGTTCCTGGGGAGAGCCTGGTTGCGGTTCAGCCCACCCCTTTTATCCTAGCACCATAATCCCAGTCCCGCAAAATTTTCAGCCCCACAATTCGCCGGATACCGCGCCGGCTGTTCCTTGACCAGAGGCAACCTTTGGGCTGTTATCATATATTCTGCAACTTCTGAATTATCTTTTACCGGACCACCCGCAAGGACGAAAAGAATGGCGGCTGTTTGCTCCCTATGCGCCAGAGACCGAGGCAGTGAACGCAATTGGAGGGTATGCTCGCAATGCCCCGATGTGCAGCTGGACGTGGAACACGGCAAATTGTCCGCCACCTCGGAAAGGTGGTACTGTCCCAGATGCGTGAAGGTACTGGAAAAGAAGCGCTTTCTCTGGGTGTTTAAGGCCGCCCTGTGCGGCCACTGCCAACGAAAACTCGACTGATACAATCGGTGGGGAATGGCGACGTCCCCCCACCCTGGAAGGGGGAAGGTTGGGCCGCTTAACCCCCTCTCAGTCTCCCCCTTGGTAATGGGGAGATGACGCTGACCGGTATGCCCGGAAGCCCCTTGCCCTTCGACAGGGGCAGGTTGGGCCTTTCCTTAGCTGGCCGAAGGGATGGAGTGAAACCCACCCCCTCTTGCTCCCTCCCACAAAGGCAAGGAGAACAATGTGCCGCTCAACGCAGGGGCTAAATCTTTCCCAATGCTAGGGGGCATTGCCTCAAGAGTCATTCTACTATAGCGATGAATCGATCCTAATTATACTGAGACCCTTCGCCTAATTTATCCAGAGCCACTTCGACAAGCTCAGAGCCTGCCCTGAGTCCATCGAAGGGACAGGCCGGGGCCGAAGGGCTCAGGGTCACGGTAGAACTGCTGCCAGAAGAACTCCAACGCGCCGGAAGTGACACCGGTCAGTAATAGCTACCCCCCCGCGATCTACAGCAGCACCACGTAGAAGCCAGCCGCCAGCAGGCCGACCGCCACTATTCCCAGGGTGAATCCCCACTTCCACCACGGGTCTCCCAGCAGCCTTGCAATCCTGCCGGTTGACCCGGCGGGTGACCATTCCAGGTTGTAGTTGCCAATGGAGAAGGTGTCTCCTGGGCCCAGAGGCACTCCCGCGCTGTCGACATCTTCGCCGAATGGACCCATCACCCGCCCTATTCCCATTGGGAATAACCGAGGATACGAACTCTCCCGGGATGCCACAATCTGCGCGTGCTCGGCATCGATAACGCCATTGGAATCGGGCAATTTGAGCGCGGCGCTTCGACCGATAGTCACCTCGGCGCGAGCAAACCGTCGCAGGTCTTCCCGGCGGGCGCGGGCCAGGCCAACGCGGTCATAAATTAACAGCCTACCTTGAAGGGTGAGCCGCTGAGTGACCGTCCCGCCCCAGGCGGTTAGCAGCAGCAAAAGAGCCCCACCGGTAACCGAGAGAACCCACCACCAATTGTCCAGCGTCCAGCGTTCCAATGGGCTGGGCAAACGATAGTTGAAAGTCACCAACCCAGCAGGTTTCACCGGAATCGGCGGGTCACTGATAATCTGGATCTCACCCTGGTATTTGCCAGGCGCCATATTCGGGGGCAAGGGCAAGATCAGCGTTACCTTTTCGCCTCCTTCCCCCGACACCAGGATCCGTCCGGGGACCAATTCACCCTGGCTGGATACGGTCTGTCCAGTAGCGTCGGTGAAGGAGGCCTCTACCGCCACTGGGACCGGCGAGTTGAAGTCGAATTTCAAAGTAACCGGAATACCCGGCTGTGCTTCGTCAATGTACCCTAGCTGGTATTCCCGCTGAAACGCAACAAAGTAATCCCCAATCTGATAGTTCAGCGGAATAACAATACCCGCTACCCAGCCCAGGTCCGGGCCAGTGTTCAGGGACAGGCTGCCCAGAGCATCTGCTCCGGTGAAGGCTGCCTGGGGGTTCACCGTAATCTGCACTTCTACCGGCAGCAATTCGGTACTGGCTGGAATAATTGCCGGCGATATCTCAAAGGACAGGTCCGGCGAATCGCTGCCGGCAGTCAACGAAACCGAACGGTCGGCACGATTTGAAATCTTTATTTTACGGGTTAATATCTGCCCGGGGTAGAGCTCGCCCAAAGCCAGGGAACTGACGTCGGCTTCCAAGACGGACTTTACGGTTATTTCCAGTTTACGAACGTGTTCGAGGCTCAGTGTCACGCCGTCTCTGGAGAGA
>JACZRM010000315.1 GCA_022576105.1 Chloroflexota bacterium
AGCCTTCAGCCATTCCCCCTGGGCCCCCTTTACTAAGGAGCTTTCCAAAGCTCGAATCGCTGCTCTGAGCACCGGGGGCATCTACGTGGAAGGGCAACCTCCCTTCGACGTCAGAGGGGATTGGAGCTACCGGGAGATCCCGTTGGACACGCCTCTCGACCGCTTCCGAGTGGCCCACACTCATTACGACACCAACGGAATTGCGGAGGACAGAGACACGGTCCTGCCGGTCCATCGCCTGCAGGAATTGGAGTCGGAGGGAATTATCGGTGAGGCGCTGACCCCCACCTTCAGTTTCATGGGATACATTCCCGACCCTTCGGGTCTCATGGAAACTACCGGGCCGGAGGTGGCCCAGCGACTGAAGGAGCGAGAGGTAGATGGAGTGGTCATCGGCACCACTTGACCCCTCTGCCATCAGTCCGGTGGACTGATCGCCCGCGCCATTGAAGCTGCCGGCATACCCACTGTAGTGGTAATGGTAGACCGCAAGAAAGCGGCCACCCTGGCGGTGCCCCGAGGTCTGATCATGCGTTTCCCCTTCGGGCGACCCTTCGGCACGCCCGGGAATCCACAACAGCAGCGAGTGGTGTTAGAGGACGCTCTTGAGCTGCTGGCTTCGGCTTCGGAGGCCGGTGAAATCCAATCCTCTCCACACCGGTGGCGTAGGGAGGACTATGGAGCTATTCTGGCCCAACGTCGCGGCGAAGACTGAAGGGGCCCTCCACCAATATACTTGGCCATTGTGCACTGTGCTCCAGTAGGTCTTGGGTCTCGCCCTAGCAGGCTCGAAGATGAAACCTGGCAGAATAGTATTTGAATGTGTAGCGGAATTTTTGAATTCCCGGCGAGGCATAAATCGAAAAGCCCAGGTGTACGAAGCGTCGTTTCGGATTTTGAGGTAGGAGCGCCGTAGGTGTCGGAAACGCAATTGGCGGTCATCCTGGCCAAAAATGAGTGACCCACCCCACAATATTCACCGCCCCTATGGCCTGGCCTCGAATAATTCCGTGTCTGGATGAAAATCGCTCCAGGCGAACCAGAAGGAGTAATGGGAGGGCAACCGCTGGAGCGCCGCTCCGGCCAGTGGACCGTCTATCGCTCTGCCGGTAACGGCCTGCCAGGTGCTGCTGGTCTGCTGGTCCTGCATCAGCATTATCCCGTCGCTGGCATCGGGCAAGGTGTGAAAGGTCAATGAACGGCCATCAACCTGGCTTCTGAAGACCGCCCCGGTCTCCGAAACGGGCTCGAAGGTCACCACCACGGCCTCCCCCCGGAAGGTGTCGTTAATCACCCGCTCGGCTGCTATGACATGGAAGGGGTATGCCTTGGCCGAGCCCTCCAGGTCTATGCCTACCACCAGCTCCTTGCGCGGCAGGCGGCCGTCTTTATTGGCTTCGCCCAAGATTCCGGCGGAGCCTCCCCGATAGTAGCTCTCGTAGGTGTCACGCTGGTATCCACCCCTTTTATCTAGCACCAGCGTTTCTGGATGCAGCCCCTGCCACTGGTCCCAGGTGGTTTGGATCGAAGGAACAATTTCCAACTGCTGTCCGGCCAGCGGGCCCTTGACCCCACGGCTGAGGAACTGGCTCCATAGGGTGTCGGTTTGATGGTCGTACATCACCAGGGCGTTCATTATCAGCTTACCGGAAACCCCAAATGTGTGGGTCCGGCCCTCCAGCTCTCGGGCATATACAATGCCCGTGAAGCAGAGGGGTCACCAGGTCACTGCCACCGGCACGCCACCTACCTCGTCGTTGACTATTTCATGGCGGCTGAGCTGGTTCAGCGGGTAGGCCCGGTGATCCCCGTTGATGGAGACTCCCAGCACCCGCTCCGAATCGAGCATCTGCTCCGCTGCTTCCGCGCCGGAGACAAACTGGGGGTCCAAGATAGCCGGAATGCCGTCCTTCCCCAAAATGGTTATTATATCCAGGTTCAACGTCTCCCCTGGCGAGGCGGTTGCATCGCCCGCAGCCAGCGGCACCTCCACCTGTTCGGCCCTCAGGTTAAGCCATAATTGCCGTATCTGAGGCATGAATAACGCCGCTACCACCAGTGCGCCCAACCCAATGGCTATGATGTATCCGCTTTTACCCGCCATATCCCTCTTTCTTTATCCCTCCAGCCGCTGATTATTTGGTATCCTGTGTATAATCTGATGTGCCGGAAGCCAGGCAGATGCGTTAACCGGTGGTACAGGGAAGATCAAATAATGTTACTGTCCCCGAAAGAGGGCTTTTTTATTGGCCAAAACTAAAGGCCCGCTATGTTTTTATAGCTGGCCTTTCTTTGTTTCTGGAGCAAGTCTCTGAGTTTCTCACTGGAATGGGCTTAGGTGGGAAGTTTCTTACCTTCTGTTTCATGTAGATAGTCCCACCAGCCCAAACTATGTGATGACCCATAGCCAAATTCACACCTCCGGCAGCAGTCCTCACCAA
>JACZRM010000316.1 GCA_022576105.1 Chloroflexota bacterium
ACCGGTTACAGCTACACAGAGATACCGATCTCCGCCTACCACGGCACCAAGGTAACGCAGGAAAGGGGCGAAGATGCCGGGGTTGGGGGAGGAGGGGGAATCTTTCCCTGCAAGGATGGTTGGGTCTTGATTACATTGCCTGCCAGCTCGCCCTGGCCCCGGGTCTGCGATGCCATCAATAAACCTGAGTGGAAAGAAGACCCCCGGTTCACCTCGCGTCATGCCCGCTCGGAAAATAAGGATCTCCTGGCTGACGCCATCAAGGAGTTCATCGCCGAGATGACGCCCCTGGAGACGGTCGAGCATTTTGTCAAGTACGACGTAGTAGCGTCACCGGCGAACACAATCGCCCAAGCGGCTGAAGACCCTCATCCGTGGGAGCGTGGGGCCTTGAAAGAGGTCCCGGACTTCCTGGCGGGAACCATAGCGGTTTCCGGGGATTTCTGGCACTTCAGCCGGACCCCGGTGGTGGTCGGTTCCACTCCCAGAGTGGGTGAGCACAACGAGGAGATTCTCGGCGATCTGCTGGGATACTCTTCTGAAGAGATAGAAGGGATGCGTCAAGAAAAGGTCATCGCCGAGTGGGACAAATATGACAGCGTCCCCGGGACGCCGATGGCCTAAACCACTTGGCATTTCTCCCGCCAAATGTGGCTCTTTGCCTGCTGTAAGCGCGTTGGCGACCCTACCGAGGTATCCCTCGGTAGGGTCGCCGCTTGGTTCGAAACCAGGAACTCCCCCGAGAGTCTGACACTGATAAAGCTGCTATAGCAAGAATGCAGCCAGGCCCGTGAAGGATGCGCAGAAAGTATCAGGGTCAACGCCTCGGCCTACGGCCAGTTTGGGCCTTACTCAGACACAATCGGCTATGGCCCCGTCGGGGAATGCATATCTGGTGTCATCATGACCGTTGGGGGCCAAGGGTTGGCTCTCGGTGCAGCACAGGCCCCGAGTATCTCTCATCGACCATACCACTGCTCTCCATGCCGTCATTGAGGTGCTATCGGCGCTGTGGGAAAGGGAGTTCTCAGGCCTGGGGCAAACCCACGATGTCTACCTCACCGGTTTGGGCTACAACTACACCGAGATTCCGATTGCCGCCTATGTGGGAAGTGGCACCGCTGCCAAACGGAGCGAGAGCGGTGACGCGCCTTCCAGCGGGAGCCACGCCTACAAGGGGCGGCCGCTGGTGCTGATCACTGCGCCGGAGACCAGCACCAGCGGCACCAGGTAAGTAACGCTTTGGAAAGGCCGGAGTGGCCGGACGGCCCTCGCTTTACCACCCGGCCCAAGCGGAGCGGAAATCGGGCGGCCGCGGATGAAGCAGTACATGAGGTTCTGGCCACTATGACGCCGAAAGAAGCTGTGGAGCACTTCACCATGCACGAAGTCACGATAGCTCCGGTCAATACCATTGCCATAGCCGCCGATGAGCCCGCCGTGACAAATTACGGTAGGGAGTTATTCCGCACCCGCCGAGTTAACCACGCCGCCTTCGATGCCGCCTGAGCCCAGTTCGGGGCTCGCGGCCTTGCCGATCTCACTACTCTCATGGACTGCTACTCCATGCTAGCCTGCAATATCAATGCCAAAAGGTAGTGACATAATCAATGCGCCTTCCTGAATCCAGCAGAATTCAATTTACCCCTGACATACAGATATGAACGGTTCTCTGCGGCATGTGGCAAGTTTCAGGAACCCACGGACCGATTGACCGTAGCGATGCCATCAGGAGCATGTTTGACTACGTGGATTCGGGGTTCACTACCTGGGACCTAGCCGACCACTACGGGCCAGCGGAAGACTTCATTGGTGAGTTCAGGAGGCAATTATCGGCCAGGAGTGGCACCGAAGCTCTTGCAGACATCCGGGCATTCACAAAATGGGTGCCCCGTCCGGGCCCGATGAGTCGGCAAATAGTCGAGGACAACATCGACCTGTCGTTAAGGAGAATGAACGTTGATGCTCTGGACCTATTGCAGTTCCATTGGTGGGATTACCAGGATGATCGATACCTAGACGCATTGGACCAATTAGCACGGCTGCGGGAGGGAGGTAAGATTCGGCATCTCGCGCTGACCAACTTCGACACCGAGCATTTGAAGACCATCGTGGAACACGGGATTGAGATAATCTCAAATCAAGTCCAATACTCTTTGGTGGATCTGCGGCCCCAGGTCCAAATGGAGCAGTATTGCCAAGCAAACAATATAAAGCTCCTGACCTACGGTACCCTTTGTGGCGGGTTAATTTCGGAGAAGTATTTAGCTGTTTAGTCCCACCTTGTGATGGTGTAGTGTATTCTGCACTGGCCACCAAGGAGGGATTATGGGACAAGTACTACACGGGAGCGCCCGCACGACAGCGGCAGTGCGTCGAGCGATACAACATAGTCAAGAGAGCCTGAACCAGCTTGCCCAGCGTTATGATCTGAACC